>NZ_DJIQ01000039.1:0-74466 GCF_002433705.1 Oceanicaulis sp. UBA6590 | reverse complement strand
CAGGTCTTCGCCTTCGACTTCGGCGGCTCGATCCGCGCCGCTTCGCTCGCCATGGGAGGCGACTGGCACGACCTCGGCGGAGAGCTGACCGAGGCGGACGAGAGTTCCGTCTCGCTACAGCCGCTGGCCCGCATTCACGAGACGTCGGAGCGCGCCTGGGCGGCCGACTGGATCGTCGCCATCCTGACGCGCGAGAACATCCAGATCACTCCGGATGTGAAGGAACATATCTGGACCGCGCTGACCTCGCTGGCCTCGGCCCCTGTGGGCGAGCGGACCATGACCGGCCTCGCGGTCCTGCTGCAGTCCAACGAACTGAAGCAGGCGCTTCGCGCATACTGCGTGGGTGGACCCTATGGCCGGCTGCTCGATGCCGAGACCGAACAGTTGGGATCGGCGGATGTGCAGGCTTTCGAGATCGAGGGGCTGGTGGGAACCGGCGCGGCGCCCGCCGTCCTTTCATACCTGTTCCACCGGATCGGTGATCGGCTTGATGGACGCCCCACGCTGCTCATCATCGACGAGGGCTGGCTGGCCCTTGATGACGATGCCTTCGCGGAGCAGCTCCGCGAATGGCTGAAGACGCTGAGAAAGAAGAATGCTTCAGTGATCTTCGCGACGCAGAGCCTCAGCGACATCGACGGCAGTTCCATCGCGCCGGCGATCATCGAAAGCTGCCCGACACGGCTCCTGCTGCCGAACGAGCGGGCGATCGAGCCGCAGATCACCGCTATCTATCGTCGCTTCGGCCTCAATGACCGGCAGATCGAGATCCTCGCGCGGGCCACGCCCAAGCGCGACTACTACTGTCAGTCGCGGCGTGGCAACCGGCTGTTCGAGCTGGGCCTCAGCGACGTCGGTCTGGCCCTCTGCGCGGCGTCGTCCAAATCGGCCCAGGCGCTGATTGCCGAGATCTGCGCCGGACACGGCCAAGACGGCTTCCTCGCCGCCTGGCTGAAGGCGCATGGCCTCGATTGGGCCGCCGAGCTGATCCCCGACCTCACCAATCTCTCCATCGACGCGGACGGGGCCTTTCCGGCCACTGCTGTTGTTGAGGACGCCGACATCGACCTTGAAGAAGAGGAAGTCACACCATGACACGCAAGATTACGTTTCGGTTCGCCGGCCCGTCGCTGTTCGCCCTGGCGCTGGCGATGCCCATGGCCATGTCGCCCATCGCAGCGCCGCCCGCACACGCGCTCTTCGGCATCGGCGGGGGACCTTTCATCGTCTACGACCCGACCAACCACGCGGAAAATCTCCTGACCGCAGCGCGGGCTCTGGAGCAGATCAACAACCAGATCGCACAGCTCCAGAACGAAGCGCAGATGCTGATCAACCAGGCGCGCAATCTCGCCAACCTGCCGTATTCCGCGCTCCAGCAGATCCAGCAGAACGTCAGCCGCACGCAGCAGCTCCTGGCGCAGGCGCAGAACATCGCCTTCGACGTGCAGAGCATCGACCAGATGTTCCAGCAGGACTATGGCAACCTTTCCCTGACGGCGACCGACCAGCAACTGATCGCCGAAGCCCGGTCCCGTTGGGAGAACACCGTCGTTGGCCTGCAGGATGCCATGCGCGTGCAGGCCGGAGTCGTTGGCAATATCGAAGCCAATGGCGCCGAGATGTCCGCGCTCGTGGGGCAGAGCCAGAACGCGGTCGGTGCTCTGCAGGCCACGCAGGCGGGCAACCAGCTCCTCGCGCTGCAATCGCAGCAGCTCTCAGATCTGATCGCGGTGATCTCGGCAAACGGCCGCGCCAACGCGCTGACTGAGGCCGAGCGCGCCACCGCTGCTGAACAGGGCCGCATCCAGCGCGAGCGCTTCCTGACGCCGGGCTCGGGCTACCAGCCAGGCAACGCGCAAATGTTCAACTGAGGCCGGGAGGGGAGACGATGGAGGGGAAGGTGCTGGCCCGGATCGCGGCCATCGTATTCGTAGCGATCGCGATCACAGCCACGGTGATCGAGATGACACGCGAGGAAGCTCCCGTGTCGGCCAGCAGTGCGCCCGCGCTCCAGCCGTCTGCCGATCCTCTCCGCGCGACGCTGCGCCGGTGCCAGCAGCTTGGCGAGGCCGCTTCCAGCGATGCCGATTGCCTCGCCGCCTGGGCTGAGAACCGTGACCGGTTCCTCGGTCGGACGCCTGCATCTGACGCGCCGCAGCATTCGGGAGATCACTGAGCCATGGGTGGAACCGGCGTCATCGACAACTTTCTGGGCATCTTCACCAGCTACATCGACAGCGGGTTTGGGCTGCTTGGCGGCGAGGTCGCCTTCATCGCCACCACGCTGATCGTCATCGACGTGACGCTGGCGGCCCTGTTCTGGGCCTGGGGCGCCGATGACGACATCATCGCCCGGCTGGTGAAGAAGACGCTCTTTGCCGGGGTCTTCGCCTATATCATCTCCAACTGGAACAACCTCGCCCGGATCGTCTTCGAGAGCTTCGCGGGCCTCGGTCTGATGGCCTCGGGCACCGGGTTTTCCGCCGCAGATCTTCTGCGCCCTGGCCGCGTGGCCCAGACCGGGCTAGAGGCCGGGCGACCGCTGCTCGAAAGCATCTCCGATCTGATGGGCTGGGTCGCGGTCTTTGAGAATCTCGTCCAGATCCTCTGCCTGTTCTTCGCCTGGGCGCTGGTGATCCTCGCCTTCTTCATCCTCGCGGTGCAGCTCTTCGTTACCCTGATCGAGTTCAAACTCACGACCCTCGCGGGCTTCGTGCTGATCCCCTTCGGCCTCTTCGGCAAGACCGCCTTCATGGCCGAGCGCGTGCTGGGCAACGTCATTTCGTCCGGCATCAAGGTTCTGGTCCTCGCCGTGATCATCGGCATCGGATCGACGCTCTTCGGCCAGTTCACCGCAGGTTTCGGCGGCGTGACGCCGACCATCGATGACGCCATGGCGATTGTTCTGGCCGCCCTGTCTCTGCTGGGCCTCGGAATCTTCGGCCCCGGCATCGCCTCAGGTCTGGTGTCCGGCGGGCCCCAACTCAGCGCGGGGGCGGCCATAGGCACCGGCCTTGCCGCTGGTGGCGCTGCGATCGGGGCCGGAGGGGCAACCATGCTCGCAGCACGCGGAGCTGGATCTGCACTCTCCGGAGGCGCCGCCCTGGCACGTGGCGGCGCCTCCGCGGCGGGTGCTGCCTCGAGCGCCTACACGCTTGGCTCGATGGGCGGAGGTGGTCTCCCCGGCGGGATGGCTGGTGTGGCGCGCGCCGGGGCCGCTGCCGCGGCATCACCGCTCAAGAAGGCGTCCTCTCGCGCGGCTGGCGGGATCCAGTCCAGCTACGCCGAGGGCGTCAAGGGCGGTGTTGCGGCGACGGGCGGAACCACCTCGATGGGCACGGTCGGCAGCGCGGCATCCGAGCCTGGCAGCTCCGGCCCGTCCTTCGCCGATGGCCCGCCAGCCTGGGCGAAGCGCATGCGCCATAGCCACGCCGTGAGCCATGGCGTGCGCGCTGCGGCCCATGCCGTCCGGTCGGGCGACAGCCACGGCTCGGGCTCCTCCGTCAATCTCTCCGAAAGGGATCGCTCATGAACCTCTTCAGGCGCTCCGCCACCCATTATGGCAAGACACCTCAGCCAGAGACGCCCTATCAGAGGGCCGCGCAGGTCTGGGACGAGCGTATCGGCTCCGCCCGCGTCCAGGCCCGCAACTGGCGCTACATGGCCTTCGCCAGCCTGATCCTAGCGGCGGGCTTTGCTGGCGCCCTGGTCTGGCAATCTGCGCGTGGTACCGTCGTACCCTGGGTCGTTCAGGTCGACGCGCTCGGCGAGGCCCAGGCTGTCGCGCCGGCCTCGGCCGACTACGAGCCCACCGATCCGCAGATCGCCTTCCATCTTGGCCGTTTCATCGAACAGGTTCGTTCCATCCCCGCTGACCCGATCATCGTGCGGCAAAACTGGCTGCGCGCCTATGAGTTCACTACGGACCGTGGCGCGGCAGCACTTAACGACTTCGCCCGCGCCAACGACCCGTTCACCCGCGTCGGTCGCCAACAGATCGCTGTCGAGGTGTCCTCTGTCATCCGGGCCTCACCGGGATCGTTCCGCGTCGCCTGGACCGAGCGCCACTACGAGAACGGCCAGCTTTCCACGACCGAGCGATGGACCGCGATCCTGACCGTCGTGATCCAGACCCCGCGCAGCGCCGAGCGCCTGCGCGCCAATCCCCTCGGAATCTATGTCAATGCGATCTCCTGGTCGCGGGAGATGGGCCAATGACTGAACAGCATCTTCATGCAATCAGGTCTCCGGACATCAGGACGCCGATGTTGGTGGCCTTGTTGCTTTCCGCATCCATGCTGGCGGGGTGCGCCAGTAACCCGGTACCGGAATTCAGCTACGACGAGTCCGTGCCGCCGTTGCCCACTCCACCTGTCTCGGTCACCGAGAAACGCCCTCGGCCGCTGCATACGCCGCCCGTCTGGATAGTGGCGCATGGCGGAGCGGCGGCAGGCACACCGACCGGACGTATCGAAAACGCCAATGCCGCCGCCCGGGTCGAGCCGCGCCGCGAGGGCTACTACAATGCGATCCAGATCTACCCTTGGTCGGAAGGCGCGCTCTATCAGGTCTATGCCGCTCCCGGTCAGATCACCAACATTGCACTCGAGCCAGGCGAACGTCTGACCGGCGCGGGTCCGATCGCTGCGGGGGATACCACGCGCTGGATCATCGGCGACACGGAGAGCGGGTCCGGATCCACTGCCCGCGTCCACATCCTCGTCAAACCGACGCGGGACGACATCTCGACCAACCTGGTAATCAGCACTGACAGGCGGGTGTATACGATCGAGCTGCGTGCACGCGAGGCGCTCTACATGCCCTCGGTTGCCTGGGCCTATCCGGCAGCGCCTCGTGGTGGGCGACAGGCTGTGGCAACCGCGCCGACCATTCCGGCGCCCTCTGCCCGCAATCATCGCTACGGCTTGCAGATCCAGGGGGAAAGCCCGCCCTGGCGCCCGGTTTCTGTCTTCGACGACGGCCGCCGCGTCTATGTCGTTTTCCCGGCTGGTATCGCCCAGGGCGAGATGCCGCCGCTCTTCGTGCTCGGCGCCGACGGAGAACCACAGATCGTCAACAGCCGCATTCACCGGAACGTGCTGATCGTGGATCGCCTCTTCGGTGCGGCGGAGCTCCGGCTGGGGGCAGGAGACCGCCAGCAGGTGGTCCGGATCGTGCGCATGGAGGAGCGCGAGGCGGATGCGCGGGCGGAGGGGGATGCGCGAAAGGGAGGGGCGTCATGAGTGACACCGATCCCGCGGCTCCGATGCGTCTGCGTCCCGATCCGCCCCGCGTGACCAGACTGTCGCGCAAGGTTCTGGCCGGTGTCGGAGCGGTCGCGCTGTTGGGAATCGGGGGGGCGCTGATCTATGCGCTCCAGACCCGTGAGGCTGGGCCGGGAGGTGGAGAACTCTATTCCATAGACAACCGACCGGCAGCGGACGGCCTGGAAGGGCTGCCGTCCGACTATACCGGCCCGGTTCTGGGACCCGCACTGCCCGGTGACCTCGGGCGACCGATCCTCGATGCGCAGGAGCGCGGAGTGCCCGTGACCCCTCCGCCGATTGTGGGCCCGACCGTCGATCCGGAAGCGGAGCGCCGCAGGGCAGAGGAGGAAACCGCGCGTCTGAGCGGTGTCTTTTTCCAGACGGCATCTGGCAGGGCGACGACGGCCGGGGTCGGCGTGAACCTTCCGGGTCTGGGCGGCACCGAACAACCCGAGGGCAGCCGGCATACTTCTTTCCTCAACGGTCCGGTGGACCGGCAAACCGTCGCATCGGATCGCATTCAGCCGCCAGCCTCGCCGTACATCCTTCAGGCCGGAGCGGTGATACCCGCCGCGCTTGTCACCGGCATTCGCTCCGATCTCCCGGGGCAGATCACCGCGCAGGTCACCGAGAATGTCTATGACAGCCCGACCGGATCGCTGCTGCTGATCCCACAAGGAACCCGCATCATCGGCCAATACGATGACGGTGTGACGTTCGGCCAACGCCGCGTGCTGCTGGTCTGGAACCGCCTGATCCTTCCCGGAGGCCGGTCCATCGTTCTCGAACGTCTGCCGGGCGCGGATGCGAGCGGCTATGCCGGCCTCGAGGATGGCGTCGACTACCACTGGTGGGATCTTATGCGCGCAGCGGGTCTGTCCACGCTGCTCGCGATCGGCGCGGACCTCGCCACCGATGA
The DNA here is from genome assembly GCF_002433705.1 of Oceanicaulis sp. UBA6590. NCBI lineage: Bacteria > Pseudomonadati > Pseudomonadota > Alphaproteobacteria > Maricaulales > Maricaulaceae > Oceanicaulis > Oceanicaulis sp. UBA6590. Next base: position 68,274 of record NZ_DJIQ01000039.1, on the reverse strand, counting down.
CGAAGACCGCCTGGTCCAGGCGATCCGCGATGGCGCGGTGGACACGATCAACCAGGCCGGACAGCAGATCGTCCAGCGTCAGTTGCAGGTCGCGCCGACACTGACCATTCGCCCGGGGTTCCCGGTCAGGATCATCGTCACCCGCGATCTGGTATTCGAACCGGCAGGAGGTTGATCATGTCGAAACTGAAGCTTGGGCCGCTGCCCGATGACAAGCCGGTGAAGGTGACAGTGGAATTGCCCGCGACCGTTCATCGCGATCTTGTCGTCTATGCCGAGGTGCTGGGACGGGAGACGGGGCAACCTGTTGCCGATCCTGTCCGGCTGATCGTTCCCATGCTCGAAAGGTTTATGGCAACGGATCGCGGCTTCGCAAAAGCACGTCGCTCGCCCCAATCTGCGAAGCCGCTTGCCTAAGCTTCGCGGCCTTGGCAGATGCCGCCTTTGCCATGGAGAGCAACCTGCGGAACGAGGGATTGTCGTTCGCCGGAGACCAGACCGCCGAAAATGGAAGCATCTCGCCGGCGATGGGCCGGTATGTGATGTCTGGAAGCGCGGCCACTGTCATGGCCTCGCTTACCAGCGTAAGGCCCTGGCCGATCGCCACCAGAGGCAACAGATTGTCCCGGCCGACCGATTGAACCTGGATTTCGGGATGCCGGCCGAGGTCCGCCAACTCCCGCACCAGATGGTCATGGATCTCCTGGCCCGGCGCAGCTTCGCTGACGATGAAGGGCTCATCGGCGAGGTCTCTCCACATCACCTCGTCCAAAGCCGCCAGGGGGTGGAGATCGGGCAGCACAACGAAAACCCGCTCGGACCACAGAGGCGCCCGGTCGCATCCGGGCCATTCCCGGTCGCCGGTCAGGAAGGCGACGTCGAGGCGGAACTGGCGGATGGCCGCGACGTGTTCGGCAGGATTGCCATCGATCAGTTCGATCCTGACGTCTTTATGAGACCGACCATAGCTTGCCAGCAGCTTTGCCAAAAAGCCCGAAGCGATGGACGAATAGATGCCGATCCGCACTCGTCCCTGCTCGGATCGTCCTGCGGCGGCAACTTCGTGAGCGCCTTCGTCTATCGTCTTGATAGCCCGACGCGCGCGATGAAGGAAACGCTGCCCCGCAAAGGTCTGCGATACGCCCCATGCGTGCCGGTGAAAGAGTGACGCGCCCATCCTGTCTTCGAGGTCGGCGATGCAACGGCTGATTGCCGATTGCGATAAACCTAACGAACTCCCTGCCTTTCGGAAGCTGCCATGTTCGGCAGCGGCTATGAAGTAGCGAAGGTGACGAAACTCGATGGAGTCAGGGAACTTGGCGGTCTCCTTCATCCGAGGGCCGCCGTCCGGATCATATGCTCACGGACCATAGGCAAGCCAATTGTCCCTCTCCGATTGTCGAGCATTCACGCGATGACGAGATGTATCGCGCGTAGCGGGTCACAGCCAGATTATACAACATTTGAACACATAAACAACTGTTCAATATTTGTATGGAGACGGGAGATGATCGAGAGAGGCGATGCCACCGCCAGTCCATCATGCCGGGGTCTTAAAACGAGCCCGTGGCGCTTGAGGATCGCGGTCTTGGCATGTCGGATGCTTGCGGCTTACAACAGTGGCAAGGTCAAGCAGATAGTTTCTGAACTTTGCCTCTTGACCTTCCAACGGTGGAAAGCCCCATTTCCCAGAGGACTCAAATCAAGGAGCCCTCCATGTATCTCTTCACCGTTCCCAACATGACATGCGGCAGTTGCGCCAAGTCGGTAACCAAGGCGCTGCAAAGCGTTGATGCCGCCGCGAAGATCGAGACTGATCCGCCCAAGCGTGAGGTCCGTGTTGAATCATCCGCGACCGAGGCGGACCTGCGTGCCGTTCTCACCGAAGCGGGCTATCCGGCCGAAGGCGCCGCGGCGGCCGCCTGATGCTACCTCCTGCCTACTGATCGCGAGCGCCAAGCCGCTACCGAAGGTGTCCCCAGGTTCATAGCAGTGTCAAAATGGGCAGTCCTTGGACTGCCCATTTTGTTTTCGAGGATGAGCCAGATCTTCAACGTCGAAGGTGTCAGCATTGCTCTGTACGCGGTCACTGCCCATCGGCTCTAGAGGCTCCGGGCAGATGGCAAAAAAATCGCGCAGCCGGTTGACAGACATATACTTGAACACCTATTCAATTGTTGACTTGATGTAATCGGAAACGAGCAATGGCAAACTCATCACACTCCCACAGCGACCATGACGGTCACGACCACTCCAAGCACGACCATAGCCACGGTGGCAGCCACGATCATGACCACTCGCATGTCCCGACAGTCACGAAGGACAACGAGCGCAAGATCCTCATTTCGTTCTTCATCATCTTCACTTTCATGATCGTGGAGGCCGTCGGCGGCGTGATCTCGGGCTCGCTCGCGCTGCTTGCCGATTCCGGCCACATGCTGACCGACGCAATTGCGCTCGGCCTCGCCTATGTCGCCTTCCGCCTCGGCCGCCGCGCCGCCGACAGCCAGCGCACCTTTGGCTATGCCCGCTTCGAGGTAATCGCCGGCCTGGTCAACGCCCTTACACTGTTCGGCATCGTCGGCTTCATCGTCTATGAAGCTATCGAACGGTTCCGGGAACCCCAGCCGGTCCTCGCTGGCTCGATGTTCGTCGTTGCCATTATCGGCATGCTCGTGAATCTCTTCGTGCTTTGGTATCTGACGCGCGGAGATTCCGAGCACGTCAACGTCAAGGGCGCCATCCTGCACGTCATGGGCGACCTGCTCGGCTCGGTCGGCGCGATCGTTGCAGCTATCGTGATCTGGTATACGGGCTGGACCCCCATCGACCCCATCCTGTCGGTCTTCGTGTCCCTGCTGATCCTGCGCAGCGCATGGAGCCTGCTCAAGAACACCTTGCACATCCTGCTCGAAGGCGCACCTGTTAACGCCGGAAGCACCCAGATCTCCGAACATCTGCTCAAGACCGTTCCGGGGCTTCAGAAAGTCAGCCATATCCATGTCTGGTCGCTGACCTCCGGTCGTGTGCTGGCGACGCTTCAGGTGCAGCCGACGGAAGATGCCGATATTCGGGGTGTCTGCAAGCAGGTCGAGCATGAGTTGAAGAGGAAGTTCAGCATCGAACACCCGACGATCGGCATCGACTGGGACGGTATGGCCAGTTGCAGCCTGGAGGAGCCGAACACCGCAGCGCTCTCCCATGCGGGTCATTCGCACTGACCGGCTCCACTTGAGGGAAGGGTTCATTCGAAAGGTCGTGTCCGTCAAGGTGGTGTAAATTCCCGGATGGCCTGAGGTCATGATCAGGCGGCTTTCGTGGTAATGCTGAGAATGGGGTCGATCTCCTCCTTGTCGATCTGGGCGAAGGCCTCGACCATCATGTAGCGGCTTGATGTCTGCCAGTCGTCGTTGGCTTCGAACAGGACGGCACCGATCAGACGTGTGATGGAGGCTTCGTTCGGAAAGATCCCGACGACGTCGGCGCGACGCTTCACCTCTTTGTTCAACCGCTCGATGGGGTTGGTCGAGTGCAGCTTGGTGCGGTGCTGGCGGGGGAAGGACATGTAGGCCAGAACATCGTGCTCGCTGGCATCCATGAGGTCTGCGAGCTTTGGCCAGCGGGGGCGCAGCTGTTCTGAGACCTTGTGCCAGATCTCACCAGCATGGGTGCGGTCAGGCTGGTCGAAAGCCTGGCGGATCGCCGCGGCGACCACAGTGTGCTGGCCCTTCGACACGTGGGCGAGTGCATTCCGCATCCAATGAACGCGGCAGCGTTGCCAAGTCGCCTCGAAGACGCGAGCGATGGCAGCCCTGAGCCCCGTGTGCGCGTCGCTGATGACCAGGCGCACGCCGTCCAGTCCCCGAGCTTTCAAGGAACGCAGGAACTCGGTCCAGAATGTCTCGGCCTCCGACGGCCCGATGCCCAGGCCGATGATTTCCCTGCGCCCCTCCGTGTTGGCTGCCACGGCGATTATGGCCGCGACTGGCACGATACGCCCGCCCTGGCGGACCTTGAGGTAGGTCGCGTCGAGCCAGACGTAGGGCCATTCGCCGGTCAACGGGCGGTTCAGGAACTCGCCGACCCGCTCATCGATGTCCTTGCACAGCTTCGACACCGTGCTCTTGGAGATGCCGGACAGGCCCATCGCCTGCACCAGCTCGTCGACGCGACGGGTGGAGACGCCGCCGATCCACGCTTCCTGGATTACGGCCACCAACGCCTGTTCAGAGGTCTTCCGAGCCTCGAGGAAGCCCGGGAAGTAGCTGCCCTGCCTCAGCTTCGGTACCCGCAGGTTCAGCGTGCCCAGACGGGTATCGAGCGCGCGCTCACGATACCCGTTCCGCCATGTCGTTCGTTCGCCGCTGCGCTCGTGGCGCCCAGCACCGATCAAGCTGTCGACATCGGCCTCCATGATCAGTTGCAGCACCGCCTCGGCGATAGTGCGAAGGAAATCGCCCTGGTCATGCTTGGCCATAAGCTCGGACAGGTCCATGTTCGTCTTGGTCATCGGGGTCTCCGTGTGATCCGTGGTTGAAGTCGCCAAACTCCACCTCGATCATACACCTCGGTGACCACCCGGGATTACACCTTCGACGGCGCTGAAATTACACCACGTGCGTGGACGCTACCATTCGAAAGATCGGAAAGGTAACGACGTGAATACGGCAGAACCTATCTCATCGCAGGATCTGAACTTTCTGGCCGAGGCCTTCCGCCTGCAGGGATCACCCAGCAGGCGGAAGATTCTCCTGCATTGCGAAGACAGTCCGAAGTCAGTGACCGATATTTCCGAGGCGCTGGAGCTATCCCAGTCACTCGTTAGCCATCACCTGCGTCTTCTCCGTGGAGCGCGGCTGGTGACGCGCGTTCGCCATTCGAAGCAGATGTTCTATGAGGTCACAGACAGGCATGTCGGTGACATCCTGCTCGACATGCTTTCCCATGCGCGTGAGGAAAGACGGAACGATCCGCAAAGCGACGGCATTGCTCGCCACTCATGAGTCCTGAATTTTCCCGCAACACCACGAAGCCGAAGCGCCTGCTTGCGGCAATGTTTGCTACCTCTCGATAGCCGTGCTGCCAAGATCGGCTCGTTACAGGTCGGCCAGACATGAGGCATTTGTCTGCCGGTGCCCTCGACGCCTACAGCCGGCTTCGGATGCTCTCCATCTGGTCAATCTCCTCGCGCTGCGCCCCGATGATTGCCTCGCACAGCGTCTTCAGTTCTGGGTCAGCGAGCTTCGCCTCACGGCACATCAGGATCGCCCCGGAATGATGCGGGATCATCGAGTCGATGAACTGGCCGTCATCAATCAGTGCCTGGCTTCGGGTCGCCCAGAAGGAACCGGCCGTCAGGAGGGCGAAGACGACATAAAGGACAATATTCACGCTGGGGTTCGGAAACATGCCCGGCATCGTCGCTAACATGAAGATGCCCATCGGTGCCCACATGGTTATCGCCATGTAGAGCATGTTCAGATTGTTCCGGAAGTCGCCCCAACCGTCGATCATCGAAAACATCACGACATACATGACGACGAGGCCAAGGATCATGTTGATCCAGAACATCAGATAGGGACGGCCATGGGAGCCGTGGCTATTCCCCGAATGCCCCCCATGAGCCGTGTGGCCGCTCGCCATTTGATCGTCCTTTCGCGGTTGTCAGTGTCCAATGCCCATCGGCTTGAAGATCATCCAGACCGCCATGCTGATCATCATGAGGTTCTCGGTGAGCGACACGAAGCCGAGCGGCACATTGCTGTCGCCGCCAACGCAGGCGCATTTCAGCTCGCGCTTGTCGATATAGACCGCCTTGAACACCGAGACGGCGCCGATGCCACCGATGAACAGCGCGACGGGGATCGACACCCACATCAGCGCGCCGGCCATCATCAGGACACCGGCGAGTGCCTCCGCGAAGGGATAGATGTAGGCATATCGGACCCATCGCTGCGCCAGAAGGTCGTAGTTCAGGAACATGGTAGCGAAGCCTTCCACGTCCTTCAGCTTCTGAAGGGCAAGAAGGCACATCGCGATGGCGATGAACCATTCGGCGGCCTGGACCGTTGCGAGGTTTCCGAACGCCGCCCAGCTCGCGGCCAGCGCCATCAGCGCGGCCATCGCGAACAGCGCGATCACCGGCTTGTAGGTGACGGCATCCTTGTCCTTGACCTCGCCGCCGAAGAACCGGACGAGATCGTCATACCCGCCGATCCGCTTCCCGCCGATAAACGTCTGCGGCGTCGATTGAACATTATGCTTTGCCTTGAAGGCGTCCGTTTCGGCGCGGGTCGTCAGATGGTGATCGTCGACCTCGTAGCCTCCGCGCTTGAGCAGATCGAGCGCCTTAAGCCCGTAAGGACAGGTATGGTTTTCCATCACCATTCGATGAAGCTCGGCGCGTTTGGCAGCATGGGTCGCCATTGTCTGATCCCTTCGATCTATAGTTTCGCCTTTGCGAACACCTCGACCAACTCGTTGAACTTAGCCCGCTGAAGGTCGGCATCGCCCGAGGCGATCGCCTCCTCGACGCAACAGGCGGCATGCGATCGCAACACCTGGTTCTCCACCTTCGACAAGGCGGCTTTGACCGCGTGGATCTGGTTGAGAATGTCGATGCAGTATCGCTCGTCCTCGACCATCTGACCGACACCGCGGACCTGGCCGGCGATCCGGTTGAGCGACGCAATGATCTGCTTCGAGTTTTTATTGCACATCCATCTACCCCTACCCGGTATGGGTATATATACGTTTGAGGAAAGGTTTCGTTCCCGCAAAACCCAAGAGTTTTGCCGGCCTGTCAGCATCGAAGCAAATAATTGTGGGAGTTCCGATGGACGATACTGCAACTGTCCGGCGCAACATCACCGTGCTGACCGCCGCGCAGGCGCTCGGAGGATCGAGCGCGCCGATCGTCATGTCGCTCGGCGGCCTGGTCGGCCAGCAGCTTGCCGACAACCCCGCATGGGTGACGCTGCCGGTCAGTCTCTTCGGTCTCGGGCTTGCAATCGGCACGCTGCCGGCCGCATTCGTCATGCGCGCCTGGGGACGCCGGGGCGGTTACCTGTTCGGTGCTTTATTCGGCGTCGCGGCGGGTCTCATTGCCGCGCTTGGCATCTTCGCGACATCGTTCCTGCTGTTCTGCGTCGGCTGCTTTACCGCCGGTCTCTATGGCTCCTACGTCCAAAGCTATCGCTTCGCCGCTGCCGACGCTGCCGAGGGCGCTTTGAAGGCAAGAGCAATCTCCGAGGTGATGGTCGGCGGGCTCATTGCCGCCGTCATCGGTCCGCAACTCGTCATCTGGACACGCGATTCCTTCCCCAGCACGCCCTATGTAGGCAGCTTCCTCAGCCAGGCGGCGCTTCCGCTACTCTCCATTCCCATTCTCCTGATGCTGCGCACGCTGAAATCGGCTTCGCAGTCGGCGTTGGAAAGCTCGGGCAGATCCCTAATGGAGATACTTCTGATGCCCCGCTACATGCTGGCGGTCGCGGCCGGCGTCGTCTCCTACGGTCTCATGGCTTTCGTCATGACGGCCTCACCGATCGCGATGGTCAACACCGGCCATTCGGTCGACAGCGCCGCGCTGGGAATCCAGTGGCATCTTCTGGCGATGTTCGCGCCGAGTTTCGTTACTGGACGTCTCATGACGCGCTTCGGCAAGGAGCGTGTGACGGCGGCAGGGATGCTGCTCATCGCTGTCTCGGCCGTGGTCGCGCTGGCGGGGCTTGAGCTGATCAATTTCTGGGGGTCTCTCGCTATCATGGGGATCGGCTGGAACTTCAGCTTCATCGGAGCGACGGCGATGGTCACCGACTGCCACACCCCCGGCGAGCGTGCCAAGGCACAGGGCGCGAACGACTTCATGGTGTTCGGCGCGACCGCCGCCGTCTCGTTTCTGGCAGGCAGCGTCCTGCACAGCTCGGGCTGGGCGACGATCAACTGGTTGCTGTTTCCTCCGGTCGCCCTGATCCTCGTGCCTTTGCTCTGGCAGGCGGCGCGTAAGCCGCAAGACTGAACCCAATGTCCCCGCCGTTGCCTTCGGCTGGAACATTGCAGAGTTAAAACCGCACTCAGCGCCTTCGCGGTCGAAGGGCGGAGGATGCGGTTATTGCAGCGAGCGACTAACCGCGCCGGAACGAGGCCGGATCGAAAGATCCTCGTTGTCCTGGTCGGTTTCAAGGCGCTGGAGGATCGGGCAATGCGGGCGATGGTCCCCATGGCAGGCATTCACCAGCATGGTGAGCGAGTGGGCCATGTCTTGCAGAACCACGATCTTCTTCTCCAGCGCGTCGATATGGCCTTGGGCCAGGCGCTTCACTTCCGCGCTCTGCCGCGTCTCGTCGCGCCAGAGGTTCAGCAAGTCGCCGATTTCGGCCACCGAAAAACCGAGGTCGCGCGCGCGGCGGATGAAGCGCAGCATGTGGACGTCGGTATCCGAATAGTCGCGGTAGCCGGAGTCCGTCCGGTCGGCGGCCGGGATGAGGCCGGTCTGCTCGTAGTAGCGGATCATCTTGGCCGAAACGCCTGATGCCTTTGCTGCCTGTCCGATGTTCATCATCAATCTCCCGTATGGTGCGACAGCCGACCCTTCATATAGGGTCGGCTGTCTGGTTCTTCAGTTCGCAACCTTGAAAGTCTTGAGCCGCAGCGCATTGCCGAGGACGAAGACGCTCGACAGGGCCATGGCGCCGGCGGCGAAGACCGGCGACAGCAGGATGCCGTAGCCCGGATAGAGCAGACCGGCGGCGACCGGGATCAGGGCCGTGTTATAGGCGAAGGCCCAGAACAGGTTCTGCCGGATATTGCCAATCGTCGCCTTGGACAGCGCGATGGCGTTCGGCACCCCGGTCAGGCTGCCTGACATCAGCACCACGTCCGCCGCCTCGATGGCGATGTCCGTCCCCGTGCCGATGGCGAGGCCCACATCTGCCTCTGCCAGCGCCGGAGCGTCGTTGATGCCGTCGCCGACGAAGGCCACCTTGCCATACTCGGCCTTGAGGCGACGGATCGCCTCGACCTTGCCGTCCGGCAGCACTTCCGCCACCACCTCGTCGATGCCCAGGCGGGCCGCGATGGCCTTGGCCGTCCGCTTGTTGTCGCCGGTGATCATTGCGACCTTCAGGCCGAGGTCGTGCAGCGCCTTGATCGCGGCAGGCGTCGTCTCCTTGATCGGGTCCGCAACGGCAATGATCGTCGCCAGCTTGCCGTCGATCGCGGCATAGAGAGGTGACTTGCCCTCGTTGCCCAGACGTTCGGCGACCTTGGCGAAGCCCGCCACATCATGGCCGAGTTCGACCATGTAGCGGTCCGCGCCGATCTCGACACGCTTGCCGTCGACCACGGCCTTCACGCCGAAGCCAGTGACCGACTCGAAGTCCGACACTGCGGGCAGTGCGATGCCTTCCGCCTCGGCCGCGTCCACGATGGCGCGGGCGATCGGGTGTTCCGACTTGGCTTCAACGGCTGCGACCAGGCCCAGCACCGTCGTCCGCTCGAAGCCGGCGGCCAGTTCGAGGTCGGTCAGGGCCGGCTTGCCTTCGGTCAGCGTGCCGGTCTTGTCGACGGCTACCACCTTGGCATCCTTCAGCAGTTGTAGAGCTTCACCCTTGCGGAAAAGCACGCCCAGTTCCGCGCCCCGGCCGGTGCCGACCATGATCGAGGTCGGCGTCGCCAGACCCATGGCGCAGGGGCAGGCGATGATCAGCACAGCGACGGCATTGACCAGCGCGAAGGTCAAAGCGGGCGAGGGGCCGAAATAGAGCCATGCAGCGAAGGTGAGCGCGGCGACGGCGAAGACTGCCGGCACGAAATACATCGTCACCTTGTCGACCAGAGCCTGGATCGGCAGCTTCGAGCCTTGCGCTTCCTCGACCATGCGGATGATCTGCGACAGCACGGTATTGCCGCCGACCGCCGTGGCGCGGATCGCGAAGGCGCCCTTCTGATTCACGGTTCCGGCAACGACCTCGCTGCCGCTCGTCTTGGACACCGGGATCGGCTCGCCGGTGATCATGGATTCGTCAACATAGCTTTCGCCTTCGATGACCTCGCCGTCGACCGGGATACGGTCGCCGGGGCGGACCTCCACGACGTCGCCGGACAGCACCGAGTCGATCGGCAGATCCACCGTATTGCCGTCACGGCGCACGCGCGCCGTTTTGGCCTGAAGGCCGACCAGACGCTTGATCGCTTCCGAAGTGCGGCCCTTGGCGCGGGCCTCCAACAGCCGGCCGAGCAGGATCAGCGTGACGATGACCGCTGCGGCTTCATAATAGACGTTCACCGTCCCGGCAGGCAGGAAGCCCGGCGCGAAGGTCGCCACCAGCGAATAGAGGTAGGCAGCGAGTGAGCCGACGGCGACCAGCGAGTTCATGTCGGGAGCCAGCCGCCAGATCGCGGGAAGGCCCTTGTCATAGAAGCGGATGCCGGGCACGAACAGTACCAGCGTCGTCAGCACGAACTGAAGATACCAACTGTTCTGCATGCCGATGGTCGCGGCGATCATGTCGTGCGCGCCCGGAATGAGGTGCGACCCCATCTCCAGGATGAAGACCGGCGCGGTCAGCACCGCCGCGATGGTAAAATCGCGGGTAAGCTCCCGGCGTTCGGCTTCCTTCTTCTCGGCGCGATCATCGACCTCGGCCTGGCTCGACCCGGTTGCCGCTGCGATCACCTTGGCGTCGTAGCCCGCGTTCTCGATTGCCGCGATGACGGCCGCCGCGGCGGCGGTTCCCTGGATCGTGGCCTTCTCGGTTGCGAGGTTGACGACGGCGTTGGTGACACCCGGCACGGCCTTGAGGGCTTTTTCGACACGCCCGACGCAGGAGGCGCAGGTCATGCCCTCGATCGCGACCTCAAGCGAAGCCGCCGCCGGCGCAGTGAAACTTGCCGAAACCGCGTAGCCTGCGTCTTCCACGGCCTTCACGACGACCGCTCGGCCCACCGGGCCGTTCGTCGTGATGCTGGCTTTCTCGGTAGCTAGGTTGACCACGGCATTGGCAACGCCGGGGATGGCCTTGAGGGCCTTTTCCACCCGCCCCACGCAAGAAGCGCAGGTCATGCCTTCGATCGGCACCTCAAGGAGAGCAGATTTCGGCGCACTGAAGCTGGCCGGCACTTCATAGCCAGCTTTCTCGACAGCCTTGACGAGCGCTATGCGATCAACCGTGTCGTTCGTCGTGATGCTTGCCTTCTCGGTCGCCAGATTGACGACCGCGTTGGCGACGCCGGGGACGGCCCTCAGGGCGCGCTCGACACGGCCGACGCAGGATGCGCAGGTCATGCCCTCTATAGGCAGGGAAATTGCTGCATTCATCTTGTCCGCAGCTCGAACAGGGGCATCCATTGCCGCCTCCTTTCTAAGTCAGAATTCGAGTTCGGACACTGATATGCTCCTTCCAACGATGGGAAGGTCAAGGGTAAAAATTACTTTTCGATTCCTCTTGACCTTACCATCTTTGGAAACCCCAACTTAAGGACCATGAGAACCGAACCCAAAGGAGAAAGCTCATGGAACTCAAGATCGAAGGCATGACCTGCGGCGGTTGCGCCAAGTCCGTCACCAAGGCGATCCAGTCGGTCGATCCGACCGCCAAGATCGACACCAACCCAGCCCAGCGGACAGTCAAGGTCGAGACGACCGCAACCCCCGCTGTCCTTCAGCAGGTTCTCGAAGAGGCTGGGTATCCGGCGACCGTGAATTGAACAGGAGCAAGATCATGCACAAGCTGACCCCGATTTTCATTGGCGGCGCACTCGCCATCAGCGCCGGCCTCGCCATCGCACAAAGCCAACTGAACACGGATACCACCATGCAAGGCCACGAAATGCCGGGGCATTCGATGCCGGCCTCCGACAACCCATCCACGCAGGCTTATATCGAAGCCAATGATCGCATGCACAAGGACATGATGGTCGAGTTCACCGGCGATGCCGACATCGACTTCATGCGCGGAATGATCCCGCACCACCAGGGCGCGATCGACATGGCGCGGGTCGTTCTGCAATACGGTACCGATCCTGAGGTTCGTAAGCTGGCCGAGGACGTGATCTCGGCCCAAGAAGGCGAGATCGCCATGATGCGGGAATGGCTCACCGCACGCGGGCAATAAGAATCGCACCCGCGGCAACGCCTCGCAGATCCACAAATTTGGGGGCATTCTGCGAGATCGCCCATACCGGGCCGGGCTGTCCAGTTTGAAACGGCACATGAAAAGCCAGCAGCGAAGTCGTTCGCGGCTGGCTTTTGTCACTGGCGGACTCGGACCGCGGCAGATCACTCTACCGTCGCTGCCGCCACTTGCTCTTCCGGCGTGAAGAAGACATCGGCGTGCATGTCTTCGGGACGCAGGCCCCGCGCGAAAACCACGTCCATCGCCGCATCGACCATCGGGGGCGGACCTGCAACATAGGCTTTCCACCCGTCGAAGTCGGCGAGATCCTCGACCACCGCATCGGTCACGAAGCCGTGCCGATGGAGTGCTGCCTGCATATCCGACAGGACAGCCGTAAAGCTGAGGTTATTATGACGGTCCGCCAGTGCCTCGAAATGCTCGACGAGATAGAGGTCGCGCGCGCCGCGTGCGCCAAAGTAGACATGGATCGGCTGCTTCATGCCGTGAGCAAGGGCCGTTTCCACGATCGACTTGATCGGCGCCAGACCGGAACCGCCAGCGATGCACAGGATCGGGCCGGAATGATGCTGACGGAGGTAGGAGGAGTCTAGCGGAAATTCGAGCGTCACCTTGTCGCCGGCTTTCAGCGCGTCATGGACGTGCTGTGACGTGATGCCCCCCGGAACCTTGCGAATGTGGAATTCGAGGCTGTCGTCGCCGTGACGATTGGCCATGGAGTAGCTGCGCGCAGGCACACCATCGAATCCGACCTGGGCATACTGACCGGCCGTGAAGAGCAGGGGAGAGCCGTCGGCAGGCGCGATCCGAACCAGCTTGATGTCGTGAGTGAGGTCATCGAGGCCGATCACGATGGCATCCAGCCGTCGAGGAGCCGTAACGGCATCATCGTAATCGCTGCCCAGCCAGGCGACTGCCGCATCGGTCTTCGGCACCGCACGGCATGCCAGGATCAGGCAATCGGCCTTCTCTTCCTCGCTGAGGGCGAAGCGAGAATGCTGGAGCAGCTCCACCTTACCCTCGATCAGGCGGGACTTGCAGGAGCCGCAGCGGCCGGACCGGCAACCGTGAGGATAGGGGATGCCGGCGGCGAGCGCGGCGTCGAGAATTGTTTGGCCCTCATGGACCTCAAGGCTGGTCCGCGCCTGCCGGATGTCAACAAACTTGCTCGTCATCTGCGTCTCCTCACAGGCTCCCGGCGAGCCCGAGCGCCTTGACGAGGCCCGGCTTCTGGCTCGGGAAGGTCCCGTAGAAGACGTCCGATCCGATGATGGTGATCGGAGCGACCCGGACGCCGGTCCGGGCCTTTGCCTCCTCGGCGATCTTCGGGTCGGTGAGGTCGCGTTCCTCGTAGGCGAGGCCCTGTTGGTCGAGCCAGCGTTTGAGCGTGTGGCAGTCCGGACAGGTCGGTGTGGTGTAGATGAGAATCTGGGGGGTGCTGCTCTCCGTCATCGGTCTTGCCTTTCTCTGAATTCGACATGGTTGCCCCGCTGCCTAGCCGCGTAACGGCGGGCGGATTTGGCAGGATTGTCGTCAGCGTGCGGCTTCCAGCGCTTGTAAGGTCAAGACTGTTCTTGCGCGGAAAAGGAAAATTCGAGATGTGACGCAGGGGCAGAGAAGGGCAGCGCCAACTGTCCCGCCGATCGACAGCGACCGTGTTTCGCATTGTAATTGCGCGCCCATCCGGTAGATTGGGCGGGACCAAACAACGCGGACAGCTCTTGGCGGTCAAATGCCGGCAGGTTCCGTCCCAAAACTCAGGTAAATCTAGCAGATGACTGCTCTCAAGAAGACAAACATCAAAAAGCCGGACGAACGTGCGATCTCCGCACATGCGGAGGCTGAAGGCCATCTCCTGCTTCCTTCGCTCTCACAGAACGAGGTCACGATCCTGGCGGAAACGTTTCGGCTGCTTGGCGATCCCTCACGGTTGAAAATCCTGTTGAGTTGCGTCCCGGCGCCGATCTCGGTGGGCGACATCGCCGAGCGGCTCGACCTGTCCGTGACCCTCGTCAGCCACCATCTGCGCCTGCTGCGCGGGGCGCGTCTCGTCAAGGGCGATCGCCAGGGCAAGCAGATCTTCTACGAGATCGCCGATCATCACGTCAGCCATGTTCTTCAGGACATGGCGACGCATATTTCGGAGGACCATGCGGACGACTGATCTGCCGGGAAAACAGCACTATTTTCAAATGAACACTTGAATAGCTGTTCAAGTGTGTTATTTACTCCTTCCGAAGCCGCGCATGGCGTCTGAGCACGCGCGCCCGCTGCGGCGGCCGGAAAGGAGATCGGAATGACAACTGGACTTTCAACGCCGGGCGCTGATGAGCGGCTCGGCTTTCGCGTCGACGGCATGGATTGCGCAAGCTGCGTCGGCAAGATCGAGACGGCCTTGGGCCGTCTGGGAGGTATCTCCGAGGTAGCCGTCAACTTCGCTACCGAGACACTCTTGCTATCCCGCGATGCGACGAGCAAAACGACCTCGAAGGATATCGCCAAAAAGATTCGCTCGCTCGGGTTCGACGTGACGGAACTGCCGGCTTCTGCGATTCCCGCCGCGCCTGTGCAGCGCTCCGACGCCCATGCCGGTCATGATCACAACGGCTGCGCCGGCGATCACGGTGCTTGCGGTGGCGATCACGACCACGCTCACCACGATCATGATCACGGCCACGGTGGCTGCTCTGGACATGATCATGCGGGCCATGCGCCAACTCCGCGCGCCGCACCGGTCTCTCCGCCCAATGTCTCGATGCGCGTCGAGGGGATGGATTGCGCAAGCTGCGTCGGCAAGATCGAGGTCGCGCTGGCGCGGATGCCAGACGTTTCCGACGTGCGCGTAAACTTCACGACCGAAACGCTCGAACTGACGCTCGGCGCCGGCGCGCTCACCAAGGTCGCGGACATCGAAAAGACGATCAAGAGCCTCGGCTTCGGGGTGTCCAACACACGCGAGCTTTCGGCTTCGTCCGATGCGGCCATCGACGTCGAACCCGCGCCAGCGATGCGCAATCAGCGCTGGTGGCAGACCCGCAAGGGCAAGCACGTCATCGGCCTCGGCCTGCTGATGGGCTCGGCCTACGTCGTTGCCCAGTTCATCCCGCTTTATGCGGAATGGATTTTCGCTGCTGCCGTCATTGCCGGTGTCATTCCCTTTGCTCGCAAGGCGTTCGCGCTCGCGACCTCGGGTTCTCCCTTCTCCATCGAAACGCTGATGGTCGTCGCCTCGATCGGCGCCCTCGTGATCGGCGAGGCTGAGGAGGCGGCGGCGGTCGTGTTCCTGTTTGCTGTCGGCGAGCTGCTCGAAAGCGTCGCGGCCGGGAGAGCGCGTGCCGGCATAAAGGCTCTCGCGTCGCTGGTGCCAAAAACGGCTGTTCTCCTCGACTCGAATGGCGGCCAGCGCACCGTGCCGGCATCGGCGTTGCGAGTGAATGATCTCGTTCTCGTGCGGCCGGGCGACCGCGTGCCGGCCGACGGACAGATCCTACAGGGAACCTCCAGTCTGGACGAGTCGCCCATTACCGGCGAGTCGGTGCCGCGCTCGAAGACCACTGGCGAAAGTGTGTTCGCCGGTTCGATCAATGTTGATGGTGTCCTCCAGGTCAGTGTCGAGAAGACTGCCTCTGACAATACCATCTCGCGCATCATCCAGCTAGTTGAGCAGGCGCAGTCGGCCAAGGCCCCGACCGCTCGGTTCATCGAGAACTTCAGCCGGTATTATACTCCGGCGGTGATGCTGATCGCCGCGCTGATCATCACCGTCCCGCCGCTGGCGATGAACGGCGATTGGGACACGTGGATCTACCGTGGTCTCGCCCTTCTACTCATCGCATGCCCCTGCGCGCTCGTTCTTTCGACGCCTGCAGCGATCGCCTCGGGCCTCGCCGTGGGTACGCGCCGCGGTCTGCTGATCAAGGGCGGCAATGCGCTCGAAACGATTGGCAAGGTTCGCGCCATTGCTTTCGACAAGACGGGAACGCTGACCGAAGGCAAGCCGCGTGTCACCGAGGTTCTCGCGCTCGGAAACAATGAAGAAAGCGATGTCATTGCTCTGGCAGCGGCGGTTGAAACAGGTTCAAGCCATCCGCTTGCCAAAGCAATCATCGGACGCGCCGAAACCGACGGTATCGCCGTTCCGCTCGCTCGGGACGCATCGGCGACCGCCGGCAAGGCCGTGCATGCGACTGTAGCCGGGCGTCGCCTCGCAGTCAGTTCCCCGACCCATGCCGCCAAGGCGGCAACGCTCGGCGCGCTGGAACGCAGCGCCATCGAGAAGCTCGAGGATCTCGGCAATACGGTTGCCGTTCTTTTCGACGAGCAGGCAAGGGAAGTCCTCGGTCTCATAGCCCTGCGCGACGAACCGCGCCGTGACGCGCGCGAGGGCGTTGCCCAGCTCAAGGCGATGGGCGTTCGCTCCGTCATGCTGACCGGAGACAACCAGCGCACCGCCCAGGCGATCGCCAAGGGTCTCGGTATCGAGTGGAGCGCCGAGCTGCTTCCGCAGGACAAGCTCGATCTCGTCAACGAGATGAAGCGGAAGACCAAGGTGGCCATGGTCGGCGACGGCATCAACGATGCTCCGGCGCTGGCGACGGCGGACGTCGGGATCGCCATGGGCGGCGGAACCGATGTGGCGATCGAGACCGCGGACGCCGCCCTGCTCAAGAGCCGTGTCACGGACGTTGCCCATCTCGTCGCGCTTTCGCGCGCCACCATGGCCAACATCCACCAGAACGTGATCTTCGCTCTTGCGCTGAAGGGAGTGTTTCTCGTCACCAGCGTCCTTGGGCTTACTGGCCTCTGGATCGCGGTACTCGCAGATACGGGCGCGACCGCCATTGTCACACTGAACGCTCTGCGGCTCCTGCGGTTCAAGGGTGCCAAATCCCCAGAGGATAGCGGCCGTGACGAAGGAATGCCTTCACGCCAGCTTATCGCGGCCGAAAGTCACTAATTCCCTGCACTAAAGACGTCGCCAGTCATCAAGACTGGCGGCGTCGGCCAACCGGGCCTGCTGGTTCACCGATCTAAATTTGGGAACGGCGCCGGCTCGAAGATGTCGGCGAAGTACGGAATGCGGCAGTCCGCGGCATGAACTGATGATCGCGTCAAGGGCCTATACGGAAATCGTTTTCCAAAGGTCTTGACCTTCCTATCGTTGGAAACCGCACCTTCGTCGAAAATGCACTCGCCGCGCCCTGGTCGCTGGGTACGCGCGCCCTATGAAGGTGAACGAGAATGAGTAAAAAAGCCGCCGCTCTGCGATTGGTCGGTGCTGCTATCGCGGTCGGTACTCTTGCAATCATATATCGAGAGGACATTGGCCCGTATACAAAGGGCCTGATGTCGCTGGTCTCTTCGACATCGGCATCGGAAGCTGAGGCACAGCCGGCGCAGATGCCCGTCCCGCAAGTTCCCGTGGCTGAGTCATCATTCGCCAAGTTGCGGCTTCTACGGAATTCACTGGCCATCTCGAAGCGATGAAGACCATCGAACTGCGTTCGCGTGTTGGCGGTGCAATCGATACCGTGAGTGTCCCCGAAGGCGGTATGGTGCAACCTGGAGACCTTCTCTTCCAGATAGATCCCAGACCTTTCGAGGTTGCATTGAATGCAGCAAAGGCTCAGTTGCAGCAGGCCAATGTCCTGCTTGAACAAGCCGAGACCGACTTCAGGCGTACAGAATCGCTGTCTCCCAATGGTACGGTATCACGCAAAACACTCGATGACGCGCAAGCGCTGCTCGGTCAGCGCCAAGCCCAGGTAGAGATTGCCAAGGCGGCTGTCGCGGCTGCCGAGCTCGACCTTTCCTACACAAGGGTCACTGCCCCAATTGCCGGACGCGTTGACCGGGTTCTTGTCACGGAAGGCAATCTTGTTGCAGGCGGCAATGCCGGTGCGGCTACGTTGCTCACCACGATCGTCTCGGTCGATCCACTCTATGTTTATTTCGATATTGACGAGGCCACCTATCTCGGCTTCGTCGGTAATGCGCGCGCGCCCGAAACGGGCAAGGTCGCGGAAAAGCTTGTTGTCCAGCTCGGTCTGATGACCGATACAGGCTTTCCGCATACCGGCCAACTCGACTTCCTTGGCAATCGTGTCGACCGGAGTACGGGCACGATCCGCGCCCGGGCCATCGTCAGGAATTCCGACGGCAGGCTGACTCCCGGCCTCTTCGCACGGGTCAAACTCGTTACCGCGCAACCGGCTCAAACCGTTCTTATCGACGATCAGGCGATCGGCATCGATCAGGGACGGCGCTACGTCCTGGCGCTTGGCCCCGAGAACAAGGCGGAATACCGCCCCGTCGAAATCGGACCTATGGTCGACGGACTGCGCGTCGTCTCCAAAGGTCTCACTCCGACTGACAAGATCATCATAAAGGGCCTTGTGCGCCCCGGTATGCAGGTTGTCCCGCAGATGGTCTCAATGCTTCCAGGGCAGGCTGCTGACGGCGAGCGGGCCTCCGGGCAAGCGCAGGAGGCGCGTCGATGAACATTCCGCGCTTCTTTGTCGACCGCCCGATCTTCGCGGTCGTTCTCTCCGTCTTGATGCTGATCGCCGGCGGCCTGACGCTGCTGAAGCTCCCGCTCAGTGAGTACCCGCAGGTGACGCCGCCGACAGTCCAGGTCACTGCGAGCTATCCGGGCGCCAATCCCGAAGTGATTGCCGAAACAGTCGCCGCTCCGCTGGAGCAGGCGATCAACGGCGTCGAAAACATGCTCTACATGAGTTCGCAGGCAGCGACCGACGGACGCATGACCCTGACAATTGCGTTCAAACAGGGCACTGACCCCGACATGGCGCAGATTCAGGTGCAGAATCGGGTTTCTCGCGCCTTGCCCAGGCTTCCGCTGGAAGTGCAACGCATCGGTGTCGTGACGCAGAAAACCTCCCCCGACATCCTTATGGTTGTCCATCTCGTCTCACCTGATGACCGCTATGATCCGCTCTATCTGTCGAACTTCGCGATCCTTCAGGTGCGCGACCAACTGGCCCGCTTGCCGGGCGTGGGCGACGTCATCCTCGGGGGCGCTGGCGAGTATTCAATGCGGATCTGGCTCGACCCTGCCAAGGTGGCCGCGAGGGGGTTGACTGCCAGCGACATCGTCGCGGCGATTCAGGAACAGAACGTGCAGGTAGCAGCCGGCTCGGTCGGTCAGCAACCGGAAGCCTCGGCTGCCTTTCAGGTCACCGTCAACACGCTTGGGAGGCTTTCTAGTGAGGAGCAGTTCGGCGAGATCGTCATAAAGGCTGGTACGGACGGCCAGGTTACCCGTTTGCGCGACGTCGCCCGTATCGAACTTGGCGCAGATTCCTACGCCCTTCGCAGCCTGCTGGACGGCAAGCCGGCACTCGCGATGCAAATCATCCAAAGTCCTGGCGCAAATGCGCTCGACGTGTCGAGCGCCGTCCGCACCACCATGGCCGAGTTTCAAAAGGGCTTTCCGGAAGGCATCGAATATCGGATCGCCTACGATCCCACGGTGTTCGTGAAGGCGTCTCTCGAGGCCGTGGTCATGACGCTGCTAGAAGCCGTCGTGCTGGTGGTCATCGTCGTCGTGCTGTTTCTCCAGACCTGGCGGGCGTCGATCATCCCCCTCGTCGCCGTTCCCGTCTCCTTGGTCGGCACGTTTGCGCTCATGTATATGTTCGGCTTCTCGCTGAACACCTTGTCCCTCTTCGGCCTCGTTCTCTCGATCGGCATCGTGGTCGACGACGCGATCGTCGTGGTCGAGAACGTCGAGCGCCACATCGCGCTTGGAGAAACGCCGAAAGAGGCGGCGCGCAAAGCCATGGATGAGGTGACAGGACCGATCGTCGCCATCACCTCCGTCCTGTCGGCCGTCTTCATTCCATCCGCGTTCCTGTCTGGCTTGCAGGGCGAGTTCTACCGCCAGTTTGCGCTGACGATTGCGATCTCGACCATCCTGTCGGCGATCAACTCTCTTACGCTCTCTCCCGCGCTTGCTGGCGTGCTGCTGAAGCCGCACCACGGTGACGTGAAGCGGGACCTTCCTACACGCGTGATCGACTTTCTGTTTGGCTGGTTCTTCCGGCTGTTCAATCGCTTCTTCGACGGCGCCTCGAACGCCTATGTCTGGTCGGTGCGCCGTGCCGCGAGGCTCAGCGTTCTCGTCCTGCTGGTCTATGCCGGCCTGGTCGGCATGACGTGGGTCGGCTTCCAGACGGTGCCCAACGGCTTCGTGCCGGCCCAGGACAAATACTATCTCGTCGGCATCGCCCAGCTCCCGACCGGCGCTTCGCTCGACCGGACCGAGGCCGTCGTCAAGAAAATGTCGGAGATCGCACTGGCCGAGCCGGGCGTTGAGAGTGTCGTTGCTTTCCCGGGGCTCTCGGTCAACGGGATGGTCAATATCCCCAACGCAGCGGTCATGTTCACGATGCTGAAGCCGTTTGACGAACGAAAGGACCCGTCGCTTTCCGCCTTTGCCATCGCCGGCAAGCTGATGGGCAAGTTCAGCCAGATCCCCGATGGCTTCGCCGGTATGTTCCCGCCGCCGCCCGTTCCGGGTCTCGGTTCCACCGGCGGCTTCAAGATCCAGATCGAGGACCGAGCGGGCCTGGGCTTCGAGGCACTCGCCCAGGCTCAGGGTGCGATCATGGGTCGGGCGATGCAAACGCCCGAACTGGCGGGAATGCTGGCGAGCTTCCAGGTGAACGCGCCGCAGGTGCAGGTCGATATCGACAGGGTGAAAGCGAAGTCGCAAGGCGTTCCGCTCAACACGATCTTCGAGACATTGCAGGTCAATCTCGGCTCGCTCTATGCGAACGACTTCAATCGCTTCGGTCGCACCTACCGGGTGATGGTGCAGGCGGACGCACCGTTCCGCATGCAGCCCGAGGACATCGGCCGCCTTAAGGTGCGCAATTCAGCCGGCGACATGATCCCCCTCTCGGCCTTGCTCACCATCAAGCACAGCTCTGGCCCCGATCGGGTTATGCACTACAACGGCTTTCCGTCTGCCGATATCAGCGGAAGTCCCGCGCCCGGATATTCGTTCGGGCAGGCGACGGCAGCGATGGAGCGCATCGCATCGGAGACCCTGCCGCCCGGCATGGCCTTTGAATGGACCGATCTCGCCTATCAGGAGAAGCAGGCCGGCAACACCGCCATGTTTGTCTTCCCGCTGTCCGTCCTGCTCGCGTTCCTGATCCTCGCGGCGCAGTACAACAGTTGGTCGCTTCCTTTCGCGGTGCTGCTGATCGCTCCAATGGCGCTCCTCTCGGCGATCGCCGGGGTGTGGTTCACCGGCGGCGACAACAACATCTTCACGCAGATCGGATTTGTCGTTCTGGTCGGTCTTGCCGCGAAGAACGCAATCCTGATCGTTGAGTTCGCCCGAGCGAAGGAGGACGAAGGGGTCGATCCGTTGGCTGCCGTCCTCGAAGCGGCTCGCCTGCGTCTGCGGCCGATCCTGATGACGTCGCTCGCCTTCATTGCCGGCGTGGTTCCGCTCGTCATCGCCACCGGAGCGGGCGCCGAAATGCGGCACGCCATGGGCATCGCCGTCTTTGCCGGCATGCTCGGCGTGACGCTGTTCGGCCTGCTTCTGACGCCGATCTTCTATGTGGTTGTGCGCCGGCTTGCGATCAGGCGGGACCCGTCGCCCCAACAGGCGACCAAAGCCCATGCCTGAGCAGGTCGACACACGATTCCGCGCCGGGGCGGCCCATGGGCCGTCGCCGCACCCCGGCGCGGTCGGGCCTTGAGGGCCTCAGCGATAGAACACGCAGCAAATCATCAACACGCGGCTATCCGGAAGGAACTTCAAACATGGATATCGGCATCGGCGAACTCTCTCAGCTCACCGGCGTCAAAATTCCGACGATCCGCTACTACGAGCAGATCGGGTTGCTGCGCGAGCGCTCGCGGAGCAAGGGAAACCAAAGACGCTACGACCACGGGGCGGTCCATCGCCTTCTCTTCATTCGCCGCGCCCGCGATCTCGGGTTCAGCATCGAGGCGATCAAGGACCTGTTTCGACTTGCCGACGCCTCGTTCTCAAGCCCGGCCGAGGCGCTCCGCATCGCAAAGGAGCAACTCGCTGCGGTCGAGGAAAAGATCGCTCAACTGGAAACACTCGAAAAGGTGATCCAGCTCGTTGCTGAAAGCGAGAATGACGGGGATCTGATCCCGCTCGATATTTTGCCCTCTAATGACAGCGACCGCGATGGCGATGCTGAGGTGAAAGCTTCAAGCAGAGGCCGAGGATCGATTCACTAGCCTCATCCCAAGGACCTGCGAAGTTGAGATACTATTCCCATGTGAAAAGGAGCCAGAACTGCATCGTGGTCGGTGCGGGACCGGCGGGCCTGATGCTCGGTCTCCTACTGGCCCGGTCGGGGAACCGCCGTCGGACAACGCCGACCTGGTTCTCGACCTGCCCCTTCTCCCAGCCGGATGCCGGGGTGCAAGCGACGGGATCGACGAGGTAATGGCTGCACATCTGCTGGAACCGGCGGTTGTAGGCTCGGTCGCGGCCGACGAAGATCGTGTCGACCGCGGTCTTCATGTTGTCGTAGATGCCCCGCGTGCAGGTGCCCCCGAAGAAGGCGAAGGCCTTGTCATGGGCGTCGAAGACCATCTCCTGCGTCTCGCGGGGATAGGCACGCACGAACAGCATCCGGCTGTGACACAGGCGGACATGTGCCACCTTCACCGTGGTCGTCGCGCCGTCGATCACCACGATCTCGTGGCTCCAGTCGAACTGGTAGGCCTCGCCTGGATCGAAGGTTAGCGGGACATGGGCGGCCGCAGATGCCACCGCTTCCTCCTTCGACCAGGAGGCCGCGTATCGCCGGACCGCATCATAGCCACCGTCATATCCTTGAGCCCGGAGTTCCTCAAAAATGCGGATGCGAGTCAGTCGCTCGCGCTTGGGCTTCCGCGCGTTCACCGCCAGCATCTCGTCGAGCATGTCTTGCCAAGGCCCGATCTTCGGCAACGGCTGAATGGTTCGCTCATAGGTGAGCTCCGTCGCACCGGACCGGATCACCTTGCGCACCGTGTTCCGCGATACTCGCAGCTCCCGGCAGATCTGCTTGATCGACTTCTTGTCCTGAAAATACGCCCGCCGGATCTTCGCTATCGTCTCCACGACCAACATCCCACACTGTGCTCCCCGATGACCTCGGGGGCATCATCCACATCAGTGTAAGGGGGTCATTTTTGGACGCCGATCACCCCGCTACGGGGTCAATTTTGCATGCCGGTTCACACAAGTGCGCTCCTCCATTGCCCGGCGCCTCGGGATGGAGATCGGTGCGCTTGCCCCGGTCGATCGTGACGTCGAGGGTGTGGTCGAGATGATGCTGGATGCGACGCAGAACTATGCGTCCCCCCTCACCGCGGAACGGCTCTTCGCCTGGCATGCCGCACTGTTCCCGACCGGGCGCAGCGGCATGGCCCGGATCGCCGTCGGCGCATGGCGCCCCCCGGAGACCGGACCGATGCAAGTCGTCTCCGGCCCCTACGGGCGTGAGCGCGTGCATTTCGAAGCGCCGAAGGCAGAACGCCTGCCGGACGAGATGGCGGCGTTCCTGGACTGGTTCGAGACGCGCGATGCCACGGATCCGGTCATCCGCGCGGCCATCGCCCATCTCTGGTTCGTGACGATCCATCCGTTCGAGGACGGGAATGGGCGTATCGCCCGCGCCATCGCCGATATGGCTCTGGCCCGATCCGAGGGGAGTGCGCAGCGCTTCTACAGCATGTCGGCCCGGATCCGGCGTGAGCGAGGAGAATACTACGCCATGCTGGAAAGAACGCAGAAGGGCGGGTTAGACATCACCGGCTGGCTCGACTGGTTCCTCGGATGCCTGGACCGGGCTTTCGACGGCACTGAAGAGGTTCTGGGCCACGTTCTGCACAAGGCACGCTTCTGGGAGGCCATGGCAGGCGAGATCTTCAGCGAGCGTCAGCGCGCCGTGATCAACCGGCTGCTCGATGGATTTGAGGGAAAGCTGACATCCTCGAAATGGGCAAAGCTGACCAAGGTTTCCTCCGACACTGCGCTCCGCGACATCACGGACCTGGTTGACCGGGGTGTGCTTGAGAAGGAGGATGCTGGTGGCCGCAGCACCAGCTACAGGTTGGTTGGGCGGGCGCGGGGCTGAAGGTTGGAGGCTACCTGGTCAGTTCCGACTCGTATCCGTAAGCAAGTCAGCGGGCCGCCAAAGCGGTTTTCAAAGCCGGCAGAACAGGTTATGCTAAGCGGCAAGCTTCGGGATTTGACGCTCGACCAATCGCAAGTATCGTTGGTTGCACGCCCCCGCACCCAAAGTTCAAAAGCCCCGCGCCATTGGCCGGGGCTTTTTGCTGTTTGGGACCTGCGTCAGGCGTCGCGCCTTCAGTCCCTCTCAAGTATAAACGAAGTCACAGCCGTTCTGCGCCCTTGCCTTTCCGTCCGATTGGGCGCAAGGAGGCGCTACGCAAGCACGCGCCCCGGACAAGACGGGTTGCGCGGCGACGGATCAGCCGGAGTGAGAGCACTCCCGTTTGAAGGTCCGGGCGTGGGCGGGTTTCGCCCTTGTACGGCGGCTGAACGATCCAGTTGTCCCATTGATGAATATCCAGCGCCCGGAGATCGTCCGCGAGCGCTCCTTTGAGGTTATCTTGACCAAATTTACCGACTTCGGTCTCAATCCATCCATTCTCACCGCCATTTCCGAACAGGGCTATGAGACGCCGACGCCGATCCAGGCGCGCGCCATTCCCGCTGTCATGAAAGGCCATGATCTGATCGGTCTGGCGCAGACCGGCACCGGCAAGACCGCCGCTTTCGTGCTGCCGCTGGTTCACCAGTTGCTGGCCGAGAACAAGCAGGCCCCGGGCCGCTCCTGCCGGGCGCTGATTCTCGCGCCAACGCGCGAGCTCGCCGCCCAGATCGAAGAGCAGGTGAAGGCCTATACCGCCCATACGAAACTGACGAGCACGGTTGTGTTCGGCGGCGTGAAGGCCGGCCCGCAGATCAAGGCGCTGGCGCGCGGCGTGGACATTCTTGTCGCGACGCCGGGCCGTCTTCTGGACCATCTGGGCGAGCGCAAGGCGCGGCTCGATCTCACCCGGTTCGTCATTCTGGATGAGGCCGACCAGATGCTGGATCTCGGTTTCATCCCGGCGATCCGCAAGCTCTTGCGCATGGTGGGCGAGGAGCGTCAGACGCTGATGTTCTCCGCCACCATGGCGCCGGCGATCCGCCAGCTGGCCGATGACTTCCTCGATCATCCCGAAACCGTGGCGGTGACCCCGCCCTCCAAGCCTGTGGAGCGGATCGATCAGAAGGTGTTCTACACCGAAGCCTCGGCCAAGCCCGATGCGCTGATCGATCTGATGGCGCCCGAGGCCGGCAAGCGCGCGATCATCTTCACCCGCACCAAATATGGCGCGGACCGGGTGGCCAAGCGTCTGGTGAAATACGGCCACAAGGCCAACGCCATTCATGGCGACAAGAGCCAGAACCAGCGCACGCGCGCGCTCGACGCCTTCAAGTCCGGCGAGGCGCCGGTGCTGGTGGCGACCGATATCGCCGCCCGCGGCATTGATGTGGACGGCGTGGATCTGGTGGTCAATTACGAGCTGCCCAATGTGGCGGAGAACTATGTCCACCGTATCGGCCGGACCGCGCGCGCCGGCGCCAGCGGCCGGGCCGTGGCGCTGTGTGCGCCCGATGAGCGCGTGATGCTCAAGGACATCGAGAAGACCATGGGCGTCGCCATTCAGGGCCTCAATGATGCGCCCCCCATGCCCAAGGGCGAAGCGGCGAAATCCAAGCGTCGCCGTCGCGGCGGGCGTCGTGGTCAGGGCCAGGGGCAGGGTGACGGCGGTGGTCAGGCTCAGGCGAGCGCCCCTCGGAGCGGTGAAGGCTCAAAGGGCGGACCGCGCGGCGGCAAGCCCCAGCGTCATCGTCGAGGCGGCGGGGGCGGCGGCCAGCGCCGTTCCGGCGCCCCGCGCGCAGCAGAATAGGCTCGTAACCAGACCGTAACTTGCCAGACGCGCGAGTCTCATCACCCTGAGCTCCAGCTTCAGGGGAGATGAGATGCATCAGCTTGTGTTTGCGGTTGTTCTCAGTGTCATCGGTCTCGGCTCTGCCGGGACCGCTCTGGCTGTCCAGCCGGCGCCGGACGGGCTCGACCCGGTCGAGCCTTACCTCGCCTTCGAGGACGGCCCGGTCCTGATCGACAATGTACTCGTTCTGGATGGGGCAGGCGGTCCTGCGCAATCAGGCATGAGCGTTCTGCTTGAAGACGGGCGCATTGCCCGGCTGGCGCCATCAGGCGCGATCGAGGCGACGGCGGGCGTTCAGGTCATTGACGGAACCGGGTATACGCTCATCCCGGGACTCGTCGGGGCCCATGATCACACCCACATGCCCGGCGCGCCCATGTTGCAGCGCGCGGCCAGCCGGCTCTATCTCGCGGGCGGCGTCACCACGATCCGCACGGTGGGCGCGGCCTCGCCCATGGCCGATCTCGCCATGGCGCGTGCGGCGGAAACCGGCAGCGCCCTGTCGCCGCGGGTGGCCACGTCAGCGCCCTATGTCAGCGGTCCCGGGGATGCGCCGGTCATGGTGCAGCCCGCCAGTGAAGACGAGGCAAGGGCCTTCGTGCGTCGCTGGGCGGAGACGGGCGTGGGCTGGATCAAGCTCTATCGCCGGGTCGAACCCCATATCGCCGCCGCCATCATTGACGAGGCCCATGCTCAGGGCCTGCGCGTGGCCGGGCATTTGTGTTCCCTGACCTTTGAAGAGGCTTCCGAGCTCGGCATCGACACGATCGAGCACGGCCTTGTCTCGGCGAGCGACTTTCTCGCGGACAAGCCTGCTGGGGAATGCGTGGGCGGCAGCGTGCCGAACATGGCCCATGTGGAGGCCGACAGTGAAGCCGCGCAGCGCGTCTTCGCAACACTGGTGGAGAACGGAACGGCGCTGGTCTCCACGCTCGCCATTGTGGAAAGCCGGTTCGCCTATCGCTATCAGGGCGAGGCCCGCATCGTGCGGTATCTCGCCCCCGCCTTTCGCGAGGGATATGAAGCGCGTCAGGCGCAGCTTCAGGCGAGCGATAACGAACCGGATGCGTCCTTTGCGAATGCACTGGCGTTCGAGCGCGCCTTTTTCGAGGCAGGCGGGCTTCTGGCGGCGGGGCTTGATCCGGGTCGCCACAACCTTCCCGGCTTTGGTGATCAGAGAAATTACGCATTGTTTCTGGAAGCAGGCTTTTCCCCGACCGAGGCCCTGCAGGTGATGACGCTCAACGGCGCCCGGGTCATCGGGCGCGAGGATGAGCTGGGCTCGGTGGAGACGGGCAAACGCGCGGATCTTGTCCTGCTTGAGGGAGATTTGCTCACCGATCCTGACGCCATCACGCGCCCGGTGCTGGTCTTTCTGAACGGTCGGGCGTTTGACCCGGCAGCGCTTCTGGAAGGGCTCGAAGGGCAGGTGGGATTGCAATAGGGCTTAAAGGAACGCCCCACCCGTTTGCTGCATCCAGAACGCATCCAGACAGGCGATCGCGTAGCGGTCATGGGCGCCCACGGGCAGGTCCGCCATCACCTTGGCGGGCTCGACCCATTGCTGCTCGATGCCGGGAGCGGCGGGCCAGAGGCCTGAGGATGGACCGTCGCAATAATAGGTCCGCAGCTTCAGCCAGACCCAGTCGCCGCGGGCGTGGGCGCCGATGGGGCTGTCCTGGCCGGCCTGAACCAGAACAGCCTCATCAAAGACATTGCTTTCATTGACGAAGGCCGTGCCCTTGCGGGCATCCCAGGCGGCGTTGAGGGCTTTTGCGCGCGTAGACAGGGGGGCGTCCATCGCAAAGCCCGGCAGGCGCCAGTCATGGCCGTGGCTGAGGCCGCGCGGATCCGGGGCGAAGCGGTTGGACGGCGCGATCTCGCCGGGCTGATGATCGCGTTCGATCAGAACGCGGCTCTCGGCGTCCACGATGATGTAAAGCTGATAGCGCGCTTCGGGAAAAACCGGTGCGATGTCGGCCTGGGACTGCGCATAGCCGTCAAAGTCCCAGCCCATGAACATGTGCAGATCGCTGCGCGCGCTGTCGGCCTGGCCGCGAACAAACTCGCTCTCATCCTCAAGGGCTTCGCTCAGCACCTTGCGCACCCGGCTCTCATGCAGATCGCCCGTCAGCCGAGCCAGATGCCCCAGAGCCAGCACGGCGTTGCCGCGCACATACTCATCCTCGTGCTCGGCAAGCTCAAGGCAGACCGCCTGAACATCCACGCCGTCGGGCAGGCCCAGCGACAGGGCGATGGGCAGGGTTTGCAGATCCTCCAGCGGGCCGCGCTCGATGATCTGCGCCACCAGTTGCGGCGTGAGCGCGTCCTCCCCCATGACTAGCTGGTGGGATGGTCTTCGGTGCAGGCGGGCGGTTCGCCCGGTTCCGGATCGCCGGGCAGGGGAATGTATTCGTTTTCATCCACAGGCATGCGGAACGGGGTGTCCTTGAACCCGGCTGCGATCGAGGCGCGCCAGTCGTTCTTGGCCTGCTCGATCCGTTCGCGCGTAGTGGAGACGAAATTCCATTCCATGAAGCGTTCGCCCAGGGACTGGCCGCCCAGAAGCATCAGGCGGGCGTCCTCGCTGACGCTGACCCGTCCGGTCACCGCGCCCGGCGTGAAGATCGCCATCTGGCCGCCCGCGATGGTTTCGGCGCCGGTGGTGATGGTCCCGGACACCACATGGATCGCCAACTCTTCGTGGCCTTCGGGCAGGTCGAATTCGGCGCCGGCCTTCGCCTCGATATGGGCGTAGACGATCGGGGAATAGACCTTGACCGGCGAAGTGTGGCCATAGGCCTCGCCCAGGATCAGACGAAACTGCGCGCCGCCCTTCTCGAAGGCGGGGAGTTCATCTGCGCCGTGGTGATGGAACTCGGCGTCGATCTCCTGCTTGTCGTCGGGCAGGGCGACCCAGACCTGGATGCCGTGCATGAACATGCCGCTGGCGCGGGCGTCCTCGCCGGTGCGCTCGGAATGGGTCACGCCCTTGCCGGCCGTCATCCAGTTCACATCGCCGGGCCGGATCGTCTCGTGCACGCCCAGGCAGTCGCGGTGATCCATCTCGCCGTCAAACAGATAGGTGACGGTCGCGAGACCGATATGCGGGTGCGGGCGCACATCAATGCCCTGGCCCGGCTTGAAGCGCGCCGGGCCCATCTGGTCATAGAACACAAAGGGGCCTACATGGCGGCGGTGTGCGACCGGCAGGATGCGGGCGACGGAAAACCCGCCCAGATCCCTGCTCTTGCCTTCGAGAATGCGTTCCAGCGAGCTCATGGGCGTGTCCTTGTATCGAGCGCTCAGGGCGCCTTGAGGTCGAGAATGACGTTCATCCGTGTGCTTTGTCGCACGGCATAGCCCTTGCGCAGGGCGAGGGCGGCCGCGTCTTGCGTCTCGCGCCCATCGGCCATGTCCGCCCGCTCGAGAATGAGCAGGTCCGGCCAGCGGTCCTTGTCCGCCTTGGCGAAGAAATGCGACAGGATCGCCGCTTCGCCGCCCTCCACATCCACTTTCATGGCGTGGGCTTTCTTCAGCTTCAACTCGTCCATCAGGGTCAGGAGCGTGGTGACGCGCACCGCTTCGCCCTCCGATCCGCCGAGCCGCGCCTGCCCGTGATTGCCCGAGATCATGCGCATGACCTCCTCGCCCTCGTAATCGGCCAGGGCGACGCCGGCCATCTCGATATTGCCCAGCCCGTTCTGACGGGCGTTGAAGCTGAGACGGCGGCGCATTTCGCGTTGGGGTTCGACGGCAATGACGCGCGATTTCGCACCGCCGGCCTTGGCGGCGACCAGAGAATAGGCGCCGGCATTCGCGCCGATATCCATGAAGGTCCTGCCCGGTCCCATCGTGCCGCGCAGGGCGGCCAGTTCCGCTGGATCAAAGCATTGCGGCGTCATGAACAGGCGCTTTTCCGACAGATTGTCGGTGGGGTGCAGGCGCAGTTTCAGCCCGAGCGCCTCCACATCCGCGACCCCGGCCTTCACGCCATTCAGCGCGAGGGGGCGCGCCGCGCCTGCGAGGCGCAGTCCGGCGCGCGAGGCGGGCAGCGCCCGGCCGATCGCGAGACCGATCCGGCTGACGAATCCGGGCGCATAGGCGCCATAGTCCGGCGCGGGCGGCTCATGGGCGACCGGTCCGCCGCGGGAGCGGACAAGGCCATCCGAAGCCGGCGGAATCGCCAGGGTTTCGTCAGTTTCAAGCGCGGCTTGGTCGGGATTGGAGGACGTCTCTGTCATGGGAGTTCTTATAAACGGATTTGCCGGGCTCCGCATACCATCAGATCAGGTTTCCACTTTCGCGCCGAGGCCTATAAGGTCACGGCAAATCGGAGGAGGAGAGACAGAATGCTGCGCACTGTCATGGTCGCCGCCCTGGCGTCGACCGCCGGTCTGGCCCAGGCCCAGACCAACATTTACGAGCTTGATGCGGAAACGCGCGAGATCGCCCAGAGCCTGGGGCGGACCGCGCTTGAGAGCGATCTTGCCTATGAGATCACGGAATCGCTGAGCACCGAGATCGGTCCGCGTCTGGCGGGCACGCCGCAGGAAGCCCGCGCGCGGGACTGGGCGGTGGAGATGTTCGAACGCCTCGATTTCCAGAATGTCCGTGTGGAGGAGTTCGAACTCGATCTGTGGACCCGGGGACGCTCGGTCTATGAGGAAGTGGCGATCACCGCGCCCTATCCCCAGCCGGTCTACGCCATCTCTCTGGGCGGCGCGGCCGCCACGCCCGAGGGCGGGCTCGAGGCTGAAGTGGTCTTCTTTGAAAGCTATGACGCGTTTCTGGCGTCTGACGCGTCCGAAGATGCGCTTGAAGGCAAGCTGGTCTTCGTCAATGACCGCATGGTCGCCAGCCGGACGGGCGAGGGTTATGGCTGGGCCAACCGCAAGCGTCGCGACGGCTGGGTGCTGGCCGAGGACCGGGGCGCGGCGGGTCTTCTGATCCGCTCGGTGGGCACCAGCACCAATCGTTTCGCCCATACCGGCATGATGAGCTTCCCTGACGGACGTCAGCCGGAAATCCCGGTGCTGGCGGTCTCCGCGCCCGATGCGGACCAGATCCAGCGCCTGCACGAGATGGGTGAGACGATCCGCATCACCATGCGCACCTACGCCGGTTGGCGCGGTCAGGCGATGAGCGGCAATGTCATCGCCGAGATCGAGGGCTCTGAAGCGCCCGAGGAGATCGTCATCATCGGCGCGCACCTTGATAGCTGGGATACTGGCACCGGCGCGCTCGACGATGGCGCCGGGGTGGGCATTGTCACGGCGGCCGCCAAGCTGATCGCTGACAGCGGTCACCGCCCGCGCCGCACCATTCGCGTGGTGCTGTTCGGCGCCGAGGAAGTGGGGCTGGTGGGCGCGCGCGCCTACGCCAACGCCCGCATGGAGGACGGGACGATCGGTGATCACATCATCGGGTCTGAATCCGATTTCGGCGCCCGGGAAGTCTGGCGCATGGGATCGAATGTGGGCGAGCACGCTCTGCCCGAAATCGCGGCCATCCATCGCGAACTTCAGGCGCTTGGCGTGGTGCCCGGCGATAATGAAGGCGGCGGCGGCCCCGACATGATCCCGCTGCAATACATGGGCGTTCCCATGGTGCGGCTGGAGCAGAATGGCGAGGACTATTTCGAGTTCCATCACACGCCGAACGACACGTTCGACAAGATCGTGCCCGAGGAAATGGCGCAGAACGTGGCGGCCTGGACCATGATGATCTGGCTGCTGGCGGACAGCGAGACGGATTTCCGTCCGCAAGCGCAGCAGGCGGAGGCCAGCCAGTAGTTTCCGTTCTGGAAGCAATAAGCTTCCAGAACACGGTCTACACAGGTAATTCGGGCGTAGGCATATCCCCTGACATCTGATGCGGCGCCGCCGCAAAACTGATGGAGAGGCTTATGTCTGCGCCCAATATCCTTCGCATCAATTCCAGCGCCCGCAAGGACGGCTCCCTGAGCCGTGAGCTGTCGTCCCTGCTGGCTGATGCGCTGGCCGGAGAGACCGGCAATGTTGTGGTTCGCGATCTGGCGGACCGTCCCGTCCCGCAAGTGGATGCGGACTGGGTCGGCGCCAATTTCACCGACCCGTCCGAGCGCTCCGATGCGCAACGCGAGACGCTGAAAGGCTCTGATGCCCTGATCTCCGAGCTTCATGCCGCCGATCACATCGTCATCGGCGTCGCGATGTACAATTTCTCCATTCCGTCTTCGCTGAAGGCCTGGATCGATCAGGTCGCCCGGGCGCGGGAAACCTTCCGTTATAGCGAAGCGGGCCCGGAGGGCCTGCTGAAGGGCAAGACTGCCTGGCTTGTCATGGCGTCCGGCGGCGCGCGCCTGGATTCCGAAGCCGATTTCGCCACCCCGTACCTGCGCTTCATCCTGGGCTTCCTGGGCATCACCGATGTGCGCGTGATCGACGGCATGGGCTGGCCCTTCCTGGAAGACGACCAGAAGGACGCCGTGCGCGAGTTGGCGCGCACGGCGACCGCCGAGACTCTGATGGCGGCGGAATAGCCGCCTCGCTCACAAGATTGTGGTGGGCGTTTGATTGGCGCTTGCGAGGCGCGGTCGGCATGTCTTGAGCCCTCCGTTGCAGATGGCCCAAGGAGTTTTCATGACCGCGCCTCGCATCCTGACCCTGTATTCCAGCGGTCGCACCACCCAGTCCGCCAGCCGTGAGCTGGCGGATCGATTGTCCAGGGGGCTGGCCGGCGATGCGGACGCCATCGTGACCCGTGATCTGGTGGCGAACCCGCTGCCCTTTGTGGACGAGGCCTTTGTCGACGCCGCCTTCACGCCGCCATCCACGCGCACTGAGGCTCAGATCGAGGCGTTGCGCGTCTCGACCGAAGTCATGGATGAGTTGATGGCCGTGGATCACGTCGTCATCGCGACGCCGATGTACAATTATTCCATCCCGGCGGCGCTCAAGGCGTGGATTGATCTGGTTGCGCGTGCAAACGAGACCTTCCGCTATGTCTTTGATGATGGCGATCCGTATGTGGAAGGCCTTGTGAAGAACAAGACGGTTTGGGTCGTCATGCCCACCGGCGGTACGGCGCTGGGTTCCGAGATCGACTACGCCACGGGCTATCTGAAATTCGTGCTCGGCTTCATGGGCATGAAGGATGTGCGCTTCATCGACGCCGCGGGCTGGCGTGAGTTCGATGACGCCCGCAAGGACGCTCTGCGTGAGGAGCTGAAAGCGCTGGCGGCCAGCGCCTGAGTTTGACAGACGGCGCTAGAGCGCCCGCCACTCCTCGCGCACGCCCAGCTGGCGGAACACTTCCGACCAGTAGGCCTGCAGGATGGCGCGGTCTTCCGCGCTCCAGCCCCGGCGTTCGATCAGGTAGATCTCGATCCGTACGCCCGCTAGCACATCGCCATACTCGTCCTCGACCAGCGCCGCGACGCGGGCGGGCGGGGGCAGGCGGTTCGCAAGATCGGACCGGGCCCGGCCATACACGCTGAATAGCCGCGAATTCTGCAGCATGTCAGAGACCAGAACCACGGTGCGGCGCGGCGTGCGGGGATCAAATTCCTCTTCCAGCGCCAGATCGGCCAGAGCCTCGATGATGGGGCTGGCCGGGCTTTCCTTGGGTTCGACAAGATCGGCGAGGGCGCTCTGCAGCGGACCTTCAAACAGCGCCTGATAGCGCGCTTCGACACGGGCGGGATTGCGATAGAGCGGATTGATCTGGTCGCCGCGCCCGGGATTGCACAGTGAGAAGCTGTTGGTGTTGATCAGCTCGCCGCGCGCGTCGAGTTCGTAGAGCGACAGGCGCTCGCCGATATCGAGCCGGTCACGGCTGTCCAGCACAAGCGTTTCGATGCGCCGGGCCTGTTCAGGGGAATACAGATCGGTCTTGTCGATCACCAGCGCCATGTGAGCGGGTTGCTCGCCGCTCAGGCAGAGCGTGTTGGGATCGTATTCGGGCGGCTGAAGAACAAGCGCAGCGTAACTGATCGCGCCGAGCACCCCGGCCACGATCAGAATGTTGACGATGCCGAGAACATCCTTGCTGCGCATATGTCTGACGCCCCCTCTGCCAGCCGCTCGCGGAGCGCATCATGGGGCGCCCTCCGCCATATGGCTAGACGTTATCGGCCCGGGAAGGGCGGTTTGTCCGCGCTGGCCTCATCCCGGCTATCGGTCAGATCGGTGTCCGGCGCCTGCTCGTAGAGCTGGATGGAGCGCGAATTGTCCGCCGCGAAGAACTTGTCGATCTTGCGCTTGAGCGCAATCGCCTCACGGCGTGTCGGCGCGCTCAGGCTCGCCTCGATGTCATCGGGGTCCTGGGCATGTTCGCGATGGGTGTGCGGCAATTGCTTGAGCACGGCGGAGAGATGGGCGGCTGCATTGATGGCGCGGCGCTGGGCGGTGCCATAGCCGATCAGCCGGTCGTCAAAGGTTGCGCCCTTGAAGGCGGCGATGGCGGCGAACGTGATGCCGAGCCCGAACAGCAGAAGGCCTTCCAGCGTCTGGATTCCGGTCAGGCTGAAAGCCGAGCTGACCGGGGCCAGGATGGCGCCTGTGGGTTCGGCCAGATCGCCCAGGGCCAGTGTGGCGGCGTTCAGCTCAAGAAGGTCGCGATAAAGAGCGGCGGTATAGTTCAGGAACACCACGAAGCCGACCGCCATGGGCGTGCCGATAATGGCCGCGGCGAAGGAGAAGGGCCTGTCCGGGTTCTGCAGCAGGCGCAGCCCCAGAAAACCGATCAGGAAGAAGGAGGTGATGACGTTGGTGAAGGCCACGGTGATGGCCTGGATCCAGCCGCCCAGAAGGCCCAGGTCGGAGCTTTTGGAAAAGAAGTAGGCGTTGATCAGCCCTTCCACCAGAACCATCCCGGCGAGGATGGAGAAGTGCATGATGTGGCTGTCCGGATAGGTGGCCGAGCGGTTGATCCACTTGTCGCGCGGCAGGGCCTCCTCGAACATGCGGCCCCGCGTCTGGCGGAAATGCAGATAGGCGTCGAAAGAGGCCGAGGCGCGATAATACGCATCGGTCAGACGATCAAACATCTGGTGGGTCTTGCGGTCGATTTCAGTATCCATGGCGTCGTCCGAATCCTCTGAACGGCCCCGGTTCAAGCCCAGGAGATTGTTCGAGATCGGCCGATCTTGGGTCTCAATCGCATCACGCATGGTCCGGCCCCTTATGCTCACTGTTCACAACGCCCAAGCATTAACCATGTCCCGATAATCGAGCTTAAGTTGGGCGAAATCAAACAAAACAAGGCGGAAACGTGGCGAAATTCGGCTTTTTTCGGCGCGGTCTTCGGCCTAGTTTCCCACTTGGACGAGTCAGGCGCCTGCTGCGCCGTTAACATACATGAACAATCCGGGCCTGAACCGGAGCTGAACGTTCGAGGGGATATCATGACGGGATCAAACAATACGCGTCGTACGGTGCTGGGGCTTCTGGCCGGAGCGGGAGTGGGCGGCATCGCCGCCTCCGCCGCCGGCGCCCGTCAGCAAACGCCGGTCAACTCGGAGATGCTTTCCGGGGCTGAACGGCTCATGGGCGTGAGCTACACGCCGTCCGAGCGCGAGCAGATGCTGAACGGTATCGAGGCCTGGATGTCCCGCGCGGAGCGTCTGCGCGCGGTGGAGAAGCCCAACGAGCTGGCGCCGGCCCTGACCTTTGATCCGCGCCTGCCGGGCAAGACCTATCGCGCCCAGGACAATTTTGTCACCGGCCTGCCCATCAACGCCGGACCGGCGCCGTCCGATCCCGCCGACATCGCCTTCGCTCCTAGCTGGAAGCACGCCGCCTGGATGGCGTCCGGCGAGCTGACCAGCGTCCAGCTGACCGACATCTATCTTGATCGCATCGCCCGCCATGGCGAGGCGCTGGAGTGCTTTGTGACCGTCACGGCCGACCTGGCCCGGCGTCAGGCGGCGCAGATGGATGCCGAACGCGCGCGCGGACAGGTGCGCGGGCCGCTTCACGGCGTGCCTTACGCTCTCAAGGACATCATCGATGTGGCCGATATCCGGGCGACCTGGGGTGCGACCCTCTATCAGGACCGCGTCGCCGAGGAGACGGCCGTGGTCGCCAAGCGTCTCGAAGAGGCGGGCGCCGTGCTGCTGGGCAAGGCCACGTCCGGCGCTCTGGCGTATGGCGATATCTGGTTTGACGGGGTGACCCGCAATCCGTTCAACCCCAACGAGGGCAGCTCGGGCAGCTCGGCCGGTCCCGCGTCCGCGACGGCTGCGGCGCTGTGCAGCTTCGCCATCGGCACCGAAACGCTGGGCTCCATCGTCTCGCCCTCCCACCGGTGCGGTACGACGGGCCTTCGCCCGACCTTCGGGCGCGTGGCCAGGACCGGCGCCATGGCGCTGTGCTGGTCGCTCGACAAGATCGGTCCCATCGTGCGCTCAACGCCTGATGCGGCGCTGGTGCTCGGCGTGATCAATGGCGGGGATGCGGGAGACGCCTCCTCTTTCGATCATGGCTTCGAGGCGGACTTCTCCCGCGATCTGTCCGGGCTTCGACTGGGCTATAACCCGACCTGGTTCGAGGAGGCGGCCGATCCGGATCGCGCGGCGCTCGAGGCCGCCCGGGCGCTGGGAGTCGAGCTCGTCCCCGTGGAGTTCGAGGAGCAGCCCTGGGACGCCATGCTCATCCAGCTGGAATGCGAAGCGGCGGCGGCGTTCGAGACCATGACGCTCGAGGATCTCGACGATCAGCTGCGCTGGCAGGTGGATGCGGCCTGGCCGAACACCTTCCGCCGGGCGCGCTTTGCGAGTGCGGTGGACATGGTCAATGCCGATCGCCTGCGTCGCAAGGCCATGACCATGATGGCGGAGACCTTCGAGGGCATCGACGCGATGATCGGCCCGAACTTCGCAGGCGGCATGCTGCTGATCACTAACTATACCGGTCATCCCCAGCTCGCCTTCCGCTCGGGCTTTGTCGATCAGCCCACGCGGACGATCTTCGGCGCTCCGGCGGATGAGAGCGGTGACACCTTCTCGGTGCCGTATGCGACCTCGCTCTGGGCGCCGCTCTTTGACGAAGGCGTGATCCTGGCGCTGGGCGCCCAGATTGAAGCGCGTCTGGGCGTGGCCGATACTCGCCCGCAAGCGTTCGCCGAGTAACGCCAGTCAAACCGGGAGGACCGTCCATGAAGTTCTATGATTGCGCCACTGCGCCCAGCCCGCGCCGCGCTCGCATGGTGATTGCGGAAAAGCGGATCGATGTGGAGACCATCGAGATCGATCTGCGATCGGGCCAGCAGTTCAGCGAGGACTTCAGGACGGTCAATCCCGGCTGCACCGTGCCGGCCCTGCTCACCGATGACGGGGAGAGCCTGTGCGAGAACGCGTCCATCGTGCGGTATCTCGAGGCGCTCTATCCCGATCCGCCGCTTCTGGGCACAAGTCCGATCGAGCAGGCGCGCGTCGCCGAATGGGTGTGGCGGGCCGAGTTCGACGGGCTGATCAGCGTCATGGAAGTGCTGCGCAATACGTCCAAGGCCATGAAGGACCGGGCGCTGCCGGGGCCGGACCCGGTGCCGCAGATCCCCGAGCTGGCCGAGCGCGGCATGATGCGGGGGCAGCGCTTCTTCAAGACGCTGGATACGCGCCTGTCCGAGACGCCCTGGCTGGCGGGGGATGCGTTCAGCTTCGCCGACATCACCGCCTTCGTGTTTGTCGAGTTTGCGGCCTGGGTGAAGATGATCCCGGGGGATGAGCTTGAGGCGCTGGCCAAATGGCGGGACGCCTGCAAGGCGCGTCCCAGCGGTCAGGTCTGACGCTTGCGCGCGAGCCAGACGCCGGCGCCGCCGCAGGTCTCATCATTGAAGCATTGATCGACCAGCTCAAGGCCGGCGTCTTCCAGCGCAGTTTCAAACTGTGTCGGGGCGAGGCTCGCATGAAAGAGGCGATCCCCGAACATGTCGCCCCAGGCGACGCCCTCGCCATCCCCGCTGGTGAACATGAACGGGGCGCCTGGCGCCAGCACCGATCCTATTCGGGCGATCAGCTGCGCCTGATCCAGGCCCGGCAGGTGAAAGCTCGAATGCCAGGCGAGGGCGCCGGCATAGGGTCCTGAGAGATCGATTGTCCGCATGTCGCCCACACGCCAGCGCTGATCAGGCCAGGCCTTGCGGGCGAGCGCGATCATGGCCCCGGCCACATCCACGCCTTCGACCTGTCGCCCCTGATCGATCAGATGCGCGGCAATGGGAAATCCCGATCCGCAGCCAAGATCAAGAATGCGCCCCTGAGAGGGCGCCAATGCCAGAAAGCGGGCCATCCAGCCCGCTTCCATGAAGGTCTTGGCCGAGCGTCTTCGGGCGTCAAATCGCCCGGCGTGACGCTCATAAATGTCCGCGATGGCGGAGGCGCCGCGCGCCTCCGCCTCGGGATCCCGATCGGTCATTCAGCGTCGGCGGCGTTCGCCGGATCGTATTGTTCGAACCAGGCGAGCACATGACCGGTTTTCTGCAGCAGGCGCGAGGGCCGGCTGTCGGCGATGCCGTGATAGGCGCCCGGAATGCGCACCAGCCGGCTTTCAATGCCGCGGATCTGCAGGGCGTTGTAGTATTGCTCGGCCTCGAAGACAGGGGTGCGGCGGTCTTCGCCGCCGACAAAGACCAGGGCCGGCGTTTCCACATTGCCCACCAGAGAGAGCGGGCTGCGGCGCCAGTAGGTCTCAGGGTCATCCCAGGGCGTCACGCCGAACCAGTAGCGATAGATGCTCGGCCCGATATCGGCGGCGAGGGCGAAGCTGACCCAGTTGATGACCGGCTTGCCCACGGCGGCCGCCGCAAAGCGGTCGGTCACCCCGATGAGCTGGGCGGTCAGCACGCCGCCGCCCGAGCCGCCAGTGACGAACAGTCGATCCTCGTCCACAAAGCCGCGCGCGATCAGGGCATCGACGCCCGACAGAAGGTCGTCCACGTCCTGACCGGGGTAATCCTTGTCGATCTCGTTGGAGAAGGCCTCGCCATAAGAGGTCGAGCCGCGCGGATTGGTGTAGAGCACCACATAGCCGGCGGCGGCATAGAGCTGAACCTCAGCGGAGAATTGCGGACCATAGGCGGTGTGCGGGCCGCCATGGATTTCAAGGATCATCGGATAGGACTGGTTCGGATCAAAACCGGGCGGATAGGCGATCCAGCCTTCGATCTCCTGACCGTCCGCCGAGCTGGCCCAGGTAAAGCGTTCAACTTCCGCAAGATCACGCAGGCCCAGAACGTCCGCATTCACATCAGTCAGGCGATTGGCCAGACCCCGGCGCGTGCCGACGCCGACATTGGCCAGATCATAGGCGCTGGCCAGTGTTGCGGCCCAGCGGTCATTGCCGGACACGGAGAAGGCGCCGGACGTGTAGGGACGGCCAAAGGTCATGCCGCCCAGATCGTCGCGAATCCGGTCGAGTCCGCCATTGAGGCCGGCATAGCCCAGCACGGTGTGGCCGCGATCATCAAAACTGACCCACAGGCCGCGTCCGCGTTCGTCCCATTCGGCCTGATTGAAGCCGCGATCCAGATCCGCCAGCAATTCGCGCGGCTCGCCGCCGGACAGGCTCATGACCTTCAGGTCGGTGTCCACATTGGATTCTTCGCGACGCGGGGTGGAGAGGTAGGCGAGCATGTCGCCATCAGGCGAAATGCGAGGGCTCGATTCTCCGCCCGGAAAGTCCGTGATCTGGACCGGGTCGGAGGCGTCCAGCGCAATGGCGTAGATATCCGCCTCGCGGAAATCGAAATCATCGGCCTCACGCCCGCCGAGCGAGTAATAGAGGCGCTGGGAGTCCGGCCCCCAGCTGACGCCTGAAATCGAGCCGTCGGTCACATGGGTCAGTTGACGCGGAGCGCCGCCATCAGCGGGCGCCACGAAGATCTGAGAATAGCCCGACGGCAGTTCGCCCGCGCCATCGAATTCATAGCGCGTGGTCTCATCGACCAGGGCGGGCGCCGCCCACTCGGCGCCGCGCGGCTTGTCGGGCATGCCGATGTCCACCTGCGGCTCGGCGGCGGGCATGAACATGGTGAAGGCGATCCACCGCCCGTCCGGCGACCAGCTGAGATTGCCGGCGCCGCCGGGCAGCTGGGTCAGGGTAGCGCTGCGTCCGCTATCCACCCACACCTTGCGCAGCTGGGTTTCGCCATCCTCGTTCGCGACGAAGACAATCTGGCTGGAGTCCGGCGACCAGCGCGGGGCGCTGTAATCGCCCGTGCCTGTCACCAGCGGGCGATTGGCGCCGCCCTCATAGGGCGCGGTCCAGATGGCGGACCGGGTCTGGTCCGTCATGATGTCGTTGGACCGCCGCTGATAGGCCACCCAGCGGCCGTCGGGGCTGATCTGCGGATCGTTCGCCATCTCCAGGCTGAAAATGTCGATCGCTTGCAAGGGGCCGCCTTCCGCCTGGGAGACAGCGAAGGCGCCAGGCGTCGCCAGCGTCAGGGCGAGCGAAGCCAGAAGGGCAGTTTTCATCAATAACGCTCCAGATCTCAGATCCGTCAGCGTAAGGCCCTGAACCGCTTAAGAGCAAGTGCGAGGCTAGAGCGCCGCGTTCAGCAGCCGCGCTCGCGAGAGCCGGTAGGGCGGCGCTGGATGGGGCAATTGCCCCACGGCGCGCCCGGAGAACAGATGGGCGTTGGTCTGTGTGGCCGCGCGGAAGCTTTCCCAGCTCTCAATCCTGTTGAAGTAGACGAGGCTGTCGCCGCGCCGCGCGCTGGCCATCAATCGCTCGATATCGAGCCGGTCCGATTCTGAAAGGCGCTCAGGAAAGTCCGCGCCGATGGCGTCCACGAAGGCATGCTCAAATCGGCTCCAATAGGGCCAGTCGGTGCGGACATGCACGAAGAGCTTGGGCGATTGCGCGCGAAGGATGCGCAGGGTCTCGTCGAGAATGTTGGAGGGCGGGTCCGCCGGCGCGTCCTTGATCTGCACCCAGATCAGCTGTCGCAGCTGTGTGGGCAGGGCGGCGAGGGCCGTCACATATTGCGATCGCGTGCGCGGATTGCTCAGCGACGTATAGCCCGCCGGTACGATCAGGGCGCAGCGGCTGCCTGACCGGAGAAGCTCGTCCAGCGCCTCGACGGACTCTTCAAGGACGGCCATATCCACTGCGCAGCGTGCGTCCGGCTTGAGATCGCTGAGCATCAGGTCCGTAGCGCGCGCCTGAAAGGGGCGGTCTATCTCGGCGCTGACAGCGCGCACGAAATAGCTCGCGACGGCTTCACGCTTCTGATCCCAGACCGGCTGGAAGAACAAAGAAAAGGCCTTGTTCTGATCTGGCTCGGTCTGAACGCTTCTGGCCTGGCGCGGTTCGTCCACATCGGCGGAGGCAAGGGTGGCGGCGAACTCCTCCACGCTGAGCTGCTCGCTCTTGGCCTCGACGCCTAGCTGGTTGATGAAGGCTTCGCCAAGGAAGAATTCCTCGAGCTCGGCCCGGACCTTGTTGGTCAGGGCTTGCGCCTGCCGTCCGGAGAGCGCCTTGAAGATCACCAGATAACCGCTCTCGCACTGGATAATCAGATCATCCTCGGCGATCCGGCGCTCCAGGATGGAGCGCGAGGCGATGAAGGCGCGCTGGCGCAGCTCCGGCCAGAGATGGCCCGCGGCTTCGCGCACCCGCTCCATGTTCACGAACTGGTAGCGGCTGACGTCAATCTGCTCGGCGCTCGCCAAATGGCGCTTGAGCTGGATCATCACATCGTCGTTCACGCGGGTCTCTTCTGTTGCAGCATCCGGCCCAGCCTAGACCTGAAGGCGTTGTCAGAGCGTAACCCTAACTCGATTCCGCACCTGCGACGGAACGCAAGAAGCGGATAAGGTCCAACGCTATTGCGTATTGCGCGGTGTTGCTGCGCCGCATCTGTTATAAAATATTCAAATAAAATGAGCTTTTCGCGCATTCTCAGATGAATGCTTTTCACGCATTCTCAGATGAATGTCGCGCATGCATCATCTTTATATTGCATCGCAAATCGGTCATGGTCCGCGCACCCCGCCCCGGGCGGACCCAAACGACAAGCAGCCTCACAAGGCTGCGTTTTTCAGGGAGAGTTTCCATGGCATCATCCTTCAAGCGGATCGCCTTGCTTGCTGCAGCGTCCAGCCTGACGATCGGCGCGGCAGCCCAGGCTCAGGTGTTTGACCAGGTTGGCGGCCGCGAACGCCGCACCATCGACGTGATCACCGTCACCGCACAGCAGCGCGAAGAAAGCTCGCAGGATGTGCCGATCTCCATCGGCGCCTATGACGCAACCGCGCTTCAGAATGCTGGCGTGCGCGACATCAAGGACCTGCAGGCGATCGCGCCGGGCCTGATCGTCACCTCGACCCAGTCCGAGACCATCACCACCGCGCGTATTCGCGGCATCGGCACCGTCGGCGATAACTTTGGTCTGGAAAGCTCGGTCGGCGTTTACATCGACGGCGTGTTCCGCGCCCGTAACGGCGTCGGCTTCAACGATCTGGGCGAGCTGGAGCGCATCGAGGTGCTGCGCGGCCCGCAAGGCACGCTGTTCGGCAAGAACACCTCCGCGGGCGTTCTCAACATCATCACCGCCGGTCCGGAATTCGAACCGGGCGCCGGTCTGGAAGCCACCATCGGCGATTACAACTATTCGCGTCTGAGCGGCTATGTCACCGGGCCGATCATCGAGGACACGCTGGCGGGCCGTCTGTTCGCCGTGCGCGGTCAGCGCGATGGCTATATGGACCTCTTCGTCGAGGACGATAACGGCCAGCTGTATCAGACCGATTCTGACAACCAGGACTTCTGGTCCGTCCGCGGTCAGCTGGAATGGACCCCGAGCGAGTCCGTGAGCGGCCGCATTATCGCCGACTACACCGAGCGGGACGAAGTGTGCTGCTCTGCGGCGGCTTGGGATTACACCCCGGCTGGCATTGCGCTTGTGAATTCCGTTGGCGGCCAGACCTATACTCCGGCTGATCCGTCCGAGCGCGTGGCTTTCGCAAACCGTGAATACGATCAGATCGTTGAGGATTGGGGCGTCTCCGCCGAGTTCGATATCGAGCTGCCGGTCGGCACGCTGACCACGGTCACGTCCTTCCGCAACTGGCAGAACGCGCGCAGCCAGGACGTGGACTATACCAGCGCTGACCTCGCTTTCCGCGACAAGGAAAACAACTACACCGACATCGAGCGTCTGTCCCAGGAAGTCCGTCTGAACGGCCAGTGGGGCGATCTGGACTGGCTCGTGGGCGCCTTCTACTCCCACGAGGATCTGGTGCTTGGCGACGGTATTCGCGTCGGCTCTGACTGGGAAGCGTTCCTGGGTCGCTCTCTGACCGCCGGCACTGTCCCGCCGCTGGGCACTCCGGCTGGCGTCAGCGCGGTTCTGGCCCAGCTCACTGGTGGTCTGATCAACATTCCGCCGGGCTTCGCTTATCTCGACGGCCAGGGCGTCAATCAGGACGTCTACAACCAGACGGCTGACAGCTGGGCTGTGTTCACGCACAACTCCTACCGCATCACCGACAATCTGATGGTGACCGCGGGTCTGCGCTACACCCGTGAGAACAAGGACGTCTACGCGACCTTCGACACCAACCAGCCGCTGGCCTGCGCGGCTGTCGAACAGGCGTTCGGCTTTGATCCGATCAACGGCTTCATCGCGGCTGCAATGGCTCAGAACCTGCCGCTGGCGACGATCCAGGGCGGCGCGACCGCGATCGGCAATATCTGTCTGCCGTATCACCGCTCGGGTCTGGATGCGAACGGCTACGACAATGAGCGCACCGATGAAGAAGTGTCCGGCACGATCCGTCTGACCTATGATGTCAGCGATGACGTTATGGTCTATGGCGGCTATTCGCGCGGCTTCAAGGCGGGCGGTTTCAACCTCGACCGCCAGCTGAACGGCCCGATCGGCCCGGACGGCTACACTAATTCGGACAACTCATTTGCGCCGGAAACGGTGGATTCCTATGAGCTGGGCTTCAAGTCCCAGCTGTTCGGCAACGTGATGCAGCTGAACGGCTCTGTCTTCTACCAGCAGGTTGGCGACTTCCAGCTCAACACCTTCAACGGCATCGCCTTTGTGGTGGAAAGCATTGAAGAAGCCGAAAGCTATGGCGCCGAGCTGGACTTCTACTACGCCACGCCGATCGATGGCCTCGACCTGTCGGCGGGCTATGCCTACATCAATACCGAGTACACGGAAGTGAACACGGGCGACCCGCTCGTGGATGCGCTGCAGGGCCAGGACTTCTCGCTGGTTCCGGATCAGACTCTGACCGCCCAGGTGATCTATTCGCGCCCGGTCTTCACCAACCTGCTGGCGTCCGCCAGCCTGGATGCGCGCTGGGTGTCTGAATACAACACCGGCTCCGACCTCGATCCGGAGAAAGTTCAAGACGCCTTCACCACGCTGAACGCCCGTATCGGGCTCGGCCGTGAGGATGGCTCCTGGACGGTCGAGCTGTGGGGCCGCAACCT
This sequence comes from Oceanicaulis sp. UBA6590, assembly GCF_002433705.1. Classification (NCBI taxonomy): domain Bacteria; kingdom Pseudomonadati; phylum Pseudomonadota; class Alphaproteobacteria; order Maricaulales; family Maricaulaceae; genus Oceanicaulis; species Oceanicaulis sp. UBA6590. Next base: position 23,663 of record NZ_DJIQ01000039.1, on the reverse strand, counting down.
CACCGACGAGACTTACGCCCAGGTCGCCATCGACGCCTTCGCTCAAGGACGTCGCGGCGGTGCTGGCACTTCGCTCGACGCGCGCGGCACGGCCAGCTATACGGCCTTCCTGGGCGCCCCGCGCACCTGGGGCGTGACCCTGCGTACGGAGTGGTAAGGCTGATCCATCCAGCTTAGCTGCAGTTGCGAAAGGCCCCTTCCGAAAGGAAGGGGCCTTTTCTTTTATGGGCTTGCAGTCGATCCGGGGCCGGATTGCTGCGAGATTATGCCGCGATTGCGGCGCGTGAATACTTGGAATGGCGATATTTTATTGTGCTGCTGCAGTATAGATTGACACGCACGTAATCGTGACCGCTTCGCAACAGTTGTATACGAAAATTCTGAAAATCCCCCGAAACCGGCATTCCGGGAATGCTTAAGCGCTATTGGGTGCTTTACGCGACCGCAAAATAAGTCACCTTTGTATGGACATTAGTCAGCGATGCATGGGGCTGCGGCTCCGCAACGGTCACCGGGACAACCGGAAACGCTGAGTAGGGAGGAGACCAATTCATGATGTCGAGATTCACGCGTACGGCTCTTTATGCGGCTGCATCCAGCCTTGTGCTGGGCGCTGCGGCCCAGGCCCAGGTGTTCGAACAGGTCGGCGGCGGTGAGCGTCGCACCATTGACGTGATCACCGTCACCGCGCAGCAGCGCGAGGAGAGCGCGCAGGATGTGCCGATCTCCATCGGCGCCTATGACGCCGCTGCGCTTCAGAATGCGGGCGTCAAGGATATCAAGGACCTGATCTCGATCGCGCCGGGCCTGATGGTGACCTCGACCCAGTCCGAGACCATCACCACTGCGCGTATTCGCGGCATCGGCACCGTCGGCGATAACTATGGACTTGAAAGCTCCGTTGGCGTTTACATCGACGGCGTCTTCCGCTCGCGCAACGGGGTCGGTTTCGGCGATCTTGGCGAGATCGAGCGCATCGAGGTTCTGCGCGGCCCGCAAGGCACGCTGTTCGGCAAGAACACCTCCGCTGGCGTTCTGAACGTGGTGACGGCTGCGCCCGAATACGAGTATGGCGGCTCTCTGGAAGCCACCTTCGGCGATTATGGCTACAATCGTTACAGCGGCTCGCTGACGGGGCCCATCGTTGAGGATGTGCTGGCCTTCCGTCTGTTCGCTGCCAAGGGCGAACGCGACGGCTTCACCCAGCTGGTCCTTGATGACGGCAATGGCCCGGCTGAAGTGCGTGATTCCGAAACGCAGGACTATTACACCTTCCGCGCCCAGGCGCTGTGGACGCCGAGCGACTCCGTCGAGGGGCGCCTGATCTATGACTATTCCAGCCGTGACGAGCTGTGCTGCTCGGCGGTCCAGTGGGATTACGCCGCGACGCCGGAATTCTTCGTGAATGCCGTGGGCGGCCAGGTGATCGCACCGGCGGACCCGGAAGCGCGCATCGCCTTCGCCAACCGCGAATACATGCAGGAAGTCGAAGACCAGGGCGTGTCTGCAGAGTTCGACATCGAGCTGCCGATCGGCACCCTGACCTCGGTCACCGCCCTGCGTCGCTGGGACAATGACCGCACCCAGGACATCGACTATTCCACCGCCGACATCGCCTATCGCGGCAGCGGCAACTACACCCGCCTTGACCGTTTCTCCCAGGAAGTCCGCCTGACGGGCATCTGGGGCGATCTGGACTGGCTGGTGGGCGGATTCCTCTCTCATGAGGAGCTCGAATTGGGCGACGCCATCCGCTATGGCGACGACTGGGAAGCCTATCTGGGCCGTCTTCTGACGGCGGGCTCCGTGCCGCCGCTGGGCACGCCGGCCGGCGTCTCCGCTGTTCTGTCGCAGATTGCGCCCCTGGCGCCGGTCGCGGCGCTGATCGGCGTTCCGGGCGCGCAGGGCTTCCTGCCGGTTCCGGCTCCGGGCACCGCTTTCCCCGAAGGGACGGGCGTGGCGCAGGACGTGTATGACCAGACGGCGCAGAGCTGGGCTCTGTTCACGCACAACACCTATCGCCTGACCGACAATCTCAGCCTGACCGCGGGTCTGCGCTATACGCACGAAACCAAGAATGTCTTCGCGACGTTCGACACCAACAGTCCGGCCGGTTGCGGCGCGCTTGAAACCGCGTTCGGCCCCGATCCGGTGTCCGGCCTGATTGCAGCGGCGACCGCTGCGGGTCTGCCGGCGGCGTCGATTTCCGGCCTGGCCACGGCAGCCGGCAATATGTGTCTGCCCTATGCCCGGACGGGTCTGGACCAGACCGGTTACCAGCGTGAGCGCACGGACGAGCAGGTCTCGGGCACCATCCGCCTGACCTATGACTTCAGCGACGACATGATGGGTTATGTCGGCTATTCGCGCGGCTTCAAGGCGGGCGGCTTCAACCTTGACCGTTCCTTCAACGGCCCGGTCGATGGCGCGCTGGGCTACACCGATGTGGACTCCGGCTTCGCACCGGAAATCATCGACGCCTATGAAGTGGGCTTCAAATCCCAGCTCTTCGGCAATGTGCTGCAGCTGAACGCCAACGCCTTCTATCAGGAGGTCGAGGACTTCCAGCTCAACACCTTCACCGGCATCTCCTTCGTGGTGAACTCGATCGAGAGCGTGACGAGCTATGGTCTTGAAGTGGACTTCGCCTACGCCACCCCGATCGATGGTCTCGATATCACCGGCGGCTATGCATATGTGAACGCCGAGTATGGTGATGAGGCCTCAACAGCGCCGAATCTGCGCGGCAAGCAGATCTCGCTCTCGCCGGAGAACTTCCTGACGGCCCAGATCATCTATGAGCGTCCGCTCTGGGGTGACATCTGGGGCCTGGCGAGCCTCGATGCCCGCTATGTCAGCGATTACAACACCGGCTCTGACCTGGATCCGGAAAAGCTGCAGGAAGCCTTCACCCTGCTCAACGCCCGGGTGGGCCTGAACCAGGCTGATGGCCAGTGGTCGATCGAGGCCTGGGGCCGCAACCTGACCGATGAAGCCTATGCGCAGGTCGCCTTTGACCAGTTCGCGCAGTCGGGCGGCTTCGGCGCCTTCATGGCGGCTCCGAGGACCTGGGGTATCACTTTGCGCACGGAGTGGTAGACTACAAAAAACTGATTGGCGCTACGACCAGTCAGGGAGGATGGCGAGGGCCGGAGCGAAAGCTCCGGCCCTTGTCTTTTCAACTGCTTGCTTCAGCCGACAATAAAAAGGGCGGCCCGAAGGCCGCCCCCTGATCAGAATCGATCTGCCCTATCGGGACTGGATTTTGCCGTAGGCGGGCAGGGTCAGGAATTCCTCGAAGCTCTCGCTGAGCGCCAGCTCGGTCAGGATGTCGGCGGCTTCGGAGAAGCGTCCGCCCGCCCAGGCATTGTCGCCGACTTCCGCCTTTATGGCGCCCGCCGCCTTGGCGATGACCGCTTTCACGCGATCCGCATCGATGAGCTGGCCATCATCGGTCTTCGCGCCATGGGTGCGCCATTGCCAGAGCTGGGCGCGGGAGATCTCGGCGGTGGCCGCGTCCTCCATCAGATTGTGGATCGGCGCGGCGCCGCGGCCTTGCAGCCAGCTCGCGATATAGCGGATCGCCACATCGGCGTTGCCGTACAGACCGCCCTCGGTGATCGTGCCCTCACAGGCCGAGGTGAGCACCTCGCGGTCTTCCTTGACGGCGGGCTTCTTGTCGAGCTGGTTCGGGCCCGGCATGACCTTGTCAAACGCCTCGATCGCCACCGGGACCAGGGCAGGGTGCGCAACCCAGGCGCCGTCATGGCCGATGCTGGCTTCGCGGGTCTTGTCCGCTTTCACCTTCTCGACAGCCGCTTCGTTCGCCGCGTCATCGCCCTTGACCGGGATGAAGGCGGACATGCCGCCCATGGCGTGCGCTCCGCGACGATGGCAGACCGCAATCACGCGCTCGGCATAGGCCGCCATGAACGGGGCGGTCATGGTCACCTGGGCGCGGTCGGGCAGGACTTTGGAGCCGTCGGTCTTCTGCCGCTTGATGAAGCTGAAAATATAGTCCCAGCGGCCCGCGTTGAACGCCGTGATGTTCTCACGCAGCTCGTAGAGCATTTCATCGAGCTCGAATGTGGCGGGCAGGGTCTCGATCAGCACGGTGATGCGCACCGTGCCCCGTTTCAGGCCGAGCGCCTCTTCGCAATGACGGATCACCAGCGACCAGAGCCGCGCTTCAAACCGGGTCTCGAGCTTCGGGATGTAGAAATACGGACCGGAGCCGTTCTTCGCCGTGCTGGCGTGATTGTGGAAGAGGTAGAGCACGAAGTCGAAGAAACCGCCGGACACCGGCGCGCCATCGACCGTGACATGGGCTTCATCCAGATGCAGGCCGCGGGCGCGTGCGATCAGGGTCGCGGGCGTGTCGCTGAGTGTGTAGGACTTGCCCGATTTCTCATCGGTGAAGTTGATCGTGCGGGCATTGGCGTCACGCAGATTGATCTGTCCCTCGACCATGTTCTCCCAGGACGGGGTGGAGGCGTCCTCGAAGTCGGCCATGAAGCATTTCGCGCCGGAATTGAGCGCATTGATGACCATCTTGCGATCCACCGGGCCGGTGATCTCCACGCGGCGGTCCTGAAGGTCGGCCGGGGCGGGCGGTACGGTCCATTCGCCATTGCGGATGGCCTGGGTCTCACTGGGGAAGTCCAGGATTTCCTCGCCCGCATCCAGGCGCGCTTGCCGGTCGAGACGCTCTTGCAGAAGGCGCTTGCGCTCGCCATCAAAGCGGCGGTGCACATCGGCCAGAAGGCTCAGGGCTTCGGAAGAGAGAATTTCCTCGAAACCGGGCTTCATCGGGCCATGGATGACTAGGCCTTTGGGGGCGTCGCTCATGGGGCGCTCCTTCTTTGTTCAGATTTGCAGGTGCAGCGGCTCGGCGGAGACGATGACGCCGTCCCGGTCCGCATAGATCCAGTCGCCGCGGCGCACGACAGCGCCTGCGAGGGTGACGGGAACGCCGCGGACGCCAAGGTCGCGCTTTTCGGTTTTCATCGGGATCAGCGCCAGGGCGAGCACGCCCAGCGCTTCGGCTTCCAGTTCGGCCACATCGCGCACGGCGCCGTTGACGATCACGCCGGCCCAGCCATTTGCGGCGGCCTTGCCGGCGAGGTCTCCTCCCAGGAGTGATCGCTTGAGCGATCCGCCACCGTCAACGACCAGCACGCGGCCCGAACCGGGTTCGGACACCGCTTCGCGCACCCGCGAATTGTCTTCATGAGTGCGGATGGTTTCCACCTGTCCGTAGAAGGCAGCCTCGCCGCCATACGATTTCAGCACGGGCTCGAGCACTTGAACCTGCTCGGGGAACGCGTCGCACAAATCGCAAACGGGGGTCATGAAGGCCTCCTGGTCGGTCAGTCGGGATCAGGCGGGAGAGTGGGGTCTGGAAACGCTTGAGAGCGCCGGGCGGACATCCAGCGGTCCGCCTCAGCGCCCTCAGTCAGGGCTCGCGTGTCCACCAACGCAAGCCCTGAGCTCGGTCGAGCGGATTACTCCGCTGCGTCGGTCTTGAACTGGTCGGTCTCGGTGGACGCGCCCATGGCGGTCGTGGAGGCCTGGCCGCCCGACAGGGTCATGTTCACGAGATCGAAATAGCCGGTGCCCACTTCGCGCTGGTGACGGGTGGCGGTGTAGCCATCTTTCTCCGAAGCGAACTCGGCCTGTTGCAGTTCGGAATAGGCGCCCATGCCGCGATCGCGGTAGCCCGAGGCCAGCTGGAACATGCCGTGGTTGAGCTGGTGGAAGCCCGCCAGCGTCACGAACTGGAACTTGTAGCCCATCGCGCCCAGCTCACGCTGGTAGGTCTCGATGGTGGCCTTGTCCAGATTGGCTTCCCAGTTGAAGGACGGCGAGCAGTTGTACGCCATCATCTTGCCCGGATAGGCTTTCTGGATCGCCTCGGCGAAGCGTTTGGCTTCTTCAAGGTTCGGCTTGGAGGTTTCCCACCACAGCAGGTCGGCGACCTTGGCGTAGGCGAGACCGCGCTTGATGCAGTGATCCACGCCCATGCCCGGCTTGAGACGGTAGAAGCCTTCCGCGGTGCGGCCCGCGTCATAATCGATGAATTCGTGGTCGCGCTCATCAACGTCAGAGTTGATCAGGGTCGCCGATTCCGCGTCGGTGCGGGCCACGGTCAGGGTCGGGACGCCCATGACGTCGGCGGCGAGGCGCGCAGCGTTCAGGTTGCGCTCGTGCTGGCTGGTCGGGATCAGAACCTTGCCGCCCAGGTGTCCGCATTTCTTCTCAGCTGCGACCTGGTCTTCGAAGTGAACGCCCGAAGCGCCGGCCTCGATGAAGGCGCGCATGATCTCATAGCAGTTCAGCGTGCCGCCAAAGCCGGCTTCGGCGTCCGCCACGATCGGAGCGAACCAGTCGCGCTCGGCCTTGCCCTTTTCAGCGACTTCGATCTGGTCGGCGCGCTGCAGGGTGCGGTTGATCTTCTTGGCCAGTTCCGGAGCCGAGTTCGCCGGGTAGAGCGACTGGTCGGGATACATGGCGCCGGCGGTGTTGGCGTCGGCGGCGACCTGCCAACCGGACAGGTAGATGGCTTTCAGGCCCGCGCGGACCATCTGCATGGCCTGGTTGCCGGACAGCGCGCCCAGCGCGTTGATATAGGGCTCGGTGGTGATCAGCTCCCACAGCTTGGCTGCGCCGCGCTCGGCGAGGGTGTGCTGGATCTGCACGGAACCGCGCAGCTTCAGGACGTCTTCGGGCGTGTAGTTGCGCTCGATGCCGTCAAAGCGGCCTTTGGCGGCGGCGGGAACCAGATCATAGAACGTGGTCATCGGGGTTGCCCCTTTAATTGCAAACTTGGTTGTCAATGACCTTACAACGCAGCTGCAGCGAGGCTAGCGCCCCATTGCATAAAAAGAGGATACGAGGTATACGATACATACTTGTAAGCCTGTATGGATGTAAATAGATTTACAAATGAGCGCCAATCAGGAAAAGCTCTTCGCGGGAGCGCGCCTGCGTCGCCTGCGCAAGGAGCTCGGGCAGACCCAGGCCCAGTTCGCCGAGAGCCTCAATGTCTCGCCAAGCTATCTGAATCTGCTTGAGCGCAATCAGCGCCCGGTGACGGCGCGGGTGCTGCTGTCGCTGGCGGAAGCCTTTGATGTGGATGTGCGCGCCTTTGCGGCGGAAAGCGACCGTCAATTGCTTGCCGACCTCAAAGAGGCCGCCGCCGACCCGGTGCTCAAGAGCACGGATCTCGATGCCCGCGACGTGCAGGAGCTGGCCGACGCCCATCCCCGCGCCGCCGAGGCGCTGGCCAAGCTTCACCAGGCCTATCGCGAGAGCAATGCCGCTGCCGCCGACCTCGCCCTGCGGGCAACGGGGGAAGAGGGCGGGGCGATCCTCAGTCCGCTCGAAGAGGTGCGTGACGCCCTGGATGCGGCCTCCAACTATTTCCCGTCGATCGAAGACGCCTGCGACCGGTTCCGCGCCGGGCTTGAGGATCATGGCGATCTGGGCGCGGCGCTGACCGCGCGCCTGAAATCCTCACACGGGGCGGCGGTCCGGATCTATGATGACGCCGTGATGGGCGGGGCCTTGCGGCGCTTTGACTTTCACGCGCGCAAGCTCTTGCTGTCCGATCTGCTCGAGCCCTCGGGCCGGGTCTTTCATCTGGCGGTGACCCTGGTCAATCTCGAACTCGGCGATGTGCTCGATCAGGAAGCCCACCGTGCGGCGGGATTGAGTGAGGACGCCCGGGCAATGCTGCGCTCCACGCTCGCCAGTTACGCCGCTGCGGCGCTGATGATGCCCTATCAGCCCTTCTTCGAGGCGGCGGAGCGGTCGAAATACGATATCGACGCCCTGCGCCGGAAGTTCGAGGTGAGTTTTGAGCAGGTCTGCCACAGGCTGACCACGCTGCATCGCCCCGGCGCCCGCGGCGTGCCCTTCTTCATGATCCGCACGGACCAGGCGGGCAATGTGACCAAGCGCTTCGGGGGCGGGGTGCTGGCGTTCGCCCGTTCGGGCGGCGGTTGCGCCCGCTGGCGGCTCTATGACGTGTTCCGCGCGCCCGAAACCCTGCATGTGCAGGGGCTGGAGCTGACCGATGGCAGCCGCTTCATTTCCATCTCTCGCGCCGTCACGCGGCCCCTGGCGGATGGTTCGGCGGCGCTCAACGCCGTGGCCGTCGGATGCGAGGTGAGCGCGCAGGAGCGCATTGTCTATGATCCGGGCGAGCGTTTCACGCCGATCGGCTTGTCATGCCGCCTGTGTGACCGCAATGACTGTCCCGTGCGGGCTTTCCCGCCCATGCAGCGCAGCCTGCGGGTCGATCCGCACTTGCGGGGCGCGGCCCCCTTCAGCTTTGGGGATGAGTGAAATGACGGGGGCGTCAGATGCGCAGGATCAGTGAAGACGAAGCCTGGACTACGGCGGGGGATGAAGAGCCGCCGCTGCTTGCCAAGGCCGAATGGGACGCGACCCAGTCTGCGGTGGCGCTCAAGCGATGGCCCGACTTCTATGTTCTGGGGCTGAGCTGTGATCTGGATGACCGGTTCGAGCTGTACGCCTTTGACGATCAGGATGCGGCGCGCCAGGCCTATGATGAGCGCAGTGCGCTGATGCAGAGGACAGGGCGTCCGTTCAGCGATTGAGGGCGGGGCGCCATCGTGGCGCATAAAAGCGCCATGATCCTCTCCCTGTATGGAACTGATTGTGCAACTGCGCAGTTTCCAGTTCGACCGCTTCGCGCGATTGCGTATGATGAGGCGGATGAATTCGCCGATTCACGGGATCAGATCATGCTGTCTCCACGCCGAAAAACCGCTCTCATAGCGGGCGCCGTCTTCCTGGTGCTGGGGGGCGTCGCGATTCACGCCAGCCCCATGTCCGCCAGCGTTCTGGAGGATCGGCTGCAGGGCGCGGCGGATGATGCGCTTTACGCGCTCCGGGCGGATGAGTGGGCTCGTGTGGAGATGAATGGTCAGACCGCGACGCTGAGCGGGCTCGCCCCGTCGCGGCAAGCGCGACAAAGCGCGCTTCAGGCCGTGTCCACCGCCAGCTGGGCGGGCGGCGTCGTGGCCGGCGGGGTGACCCGGGTGATCGATCAGACCCGCTTGCCGGGCGAGGCGGAAAGCTTCGCCTTGCGTCTGGACCTGACGGGCGGACGGATGCGCCTGAGTGGGCTTGTTCCGGATGCGGAAACCGGTGAGCGCCTGGCCGGGCTGGCGGGGGATGTCAGCTCGGGGCGCGTGGATACGGATTTCCGACTGGCGCCTGGCGCCGCCCCCGCAGGCTGGGGGGTCATGGTGACCGAAACCATCCGTGCGCTGGGCGAGCTGGATGCGGGCGCAGGCCTTGTGACCCGCGACCGGGCGGCTCTGACCGGACTGGCGCCCAGCTCGGCGGCGGCGCGGGATGTGCGCCGCATGTTTGAAACCGCGCCGGACGGCTTCGCGGCGGCGGCGCTGGTGCGGGCGGATGGCGAAAGCTATGAGGCGAGCCTCTCCGATCCGCGCCTGTGCGAACTTCTGATCAAGGGCGCGTTGGGACGCCGTCCGATCGCCTTTGCTCCGGGGCGCAGCATTCTGACCGGGGAGAGTCGGGCGGCGTTGCGCCGTGCGGGCGAAGTCTACGCCGCCTGTGTCGAGGCGGGAGACCTGATCATCGCGGTGCGGGCGGACGAGCCCGGCGATGAAGGCGCCAGCCTGGCCCTGATGCGTGGCGAGGCCGCCGCCGGCGCCATGGCGGAAGCCGGCGTTGAACGCGCGCGTTTTCTGGCCCAGGCGGCGCCGCTGGGCGCGCCCGAGGCGATCCAATTCACCCTGACGCCGGTCTCTGTCCCGGACCTTGCGACGACCGATACTGAAGAGGAACAAGGCTGATGATGTGGCTGATCTGGAATATGTGGATCCTGTTGCTGCTGGCCTTCATTGGCGGCGTCGTGACGGGCTGGATTCTGCACGGCAAGTCCGACGAGGCGCCCAAATCCGGGCCCAAGGGGCTGTTGGAGCCGGCCAAGGGGCCGCACTCGCACGCCACCACGACCCTGGATGTCGATGCCGAGGCTGAGCCCAAGGCGGAATCGGCTGCGCCGAAAAAGCGTGCGGCGGATCTGTTGCAGGAAGCGGCGCCGGAACTTGTGACTCCGGCAGAGGCGCCTGCAAAGGCCGAGAAGGTCGAGAAGAAAGCCGCGCCAAAGCCCAAGGCGAGTGCGGCTCCCAAGGAGCCTTTGGCCGAGCCTGAAACTGAGACGGCGCCGGTCAGTGATGATCTGACCAAGATCAAGGGGCTGGGCCCGAAGGCTGCGGCCAGCCTGGCCGAGCTGGGCGTGACGTCTCTGGCGCAGATCGCCAACTGGAGTGATGAAGACGTGGCGCGCATGGACGCGGCCATCAATGGCCGCGGCCGCATCGAGCGCGATGAGTGGGTGAAGCAGGCGAAAGCCCTGTCGAACTAGTCGGTCTTGGCCGGGCGATTGGCCCGCCAGAGCCGCTCTGCGGCTTCACTGGCGGGCAGCCGCCCGTCTGACACGGCGCGTTCGAGCTCTGGCGCCAGTTTCCGGATCTCGGGATCGGCGTGGAAGCTCTGCAGGACGCGCTCTTCCACCATGGACCACAACCAGCGCACCTGCTGGCCGGAGCGCTTCTGCTCGAGCGCGCCCGCGCTCTCCAGCGCCTTGCGGTGTTTCATCACCGTATCCCACAACGCTTCGATGCCCTCACCAGTGAGGCCGGAACCGCGCAGGACAGCCGGGTTCCAGTGCGGACTGACGGGCGCGAACAGATGCAGCGCGGCTTCCAGATCGCGCTGGGCGCGGCGTGCGCGGGTCTCGTTCTCGCCATCGGCCTTGTTCACGAACAGGATCTCGGCCAGCTCCAGAAGGCCCTTCTTGATGCCCTGCAGCTCGTCCCCGGCGCCGGGCAGCATCAGCGCGACAAACACGTCCACCATGTCCGCGACCACGGTTTCGGACTGGCCCACGCCCACGGTCTCCACGATCACCACGTCATAGCCCGCCGCTTCACACAGCAGCATGGATTCGCGGGTCTTGCGCGCGACGCCGCCCAGCGAACCGGCGCTGGGGGAGGGGCGGATGAAGGCGTTGCGGTCCACCGCCAGGGCGCCCATGCGGGTCTTGTCTCCGAGGATCGACCCCTTGGTGCGCGAGGATGAGGGGTCTACCGCCAGCACGGCGACCTTGCGGCCTGCATCGGTCAGATGCCCGCCCAAGCGCTCGATCAGGGTGGACTTGCCCACGCCCGGCACGCCCGTCAGCCCGATGCGCCAGGCCTTTCCGGTCCGGTCCATCACCGCGGTCAACAGCTCGCGCGCCCGGGCCTGATGGTCGGCGCGGGTGGACTCCACCAGGGTGATTCCGCGGGCGAGCGCGGCGCGGTCCCCGTCGATCAGCTTGTCTGCGAGCGCATCAGTCATGGCAGTGTTCAAACGCGAGCCGGCGCGCGGGGCAAGCGGATTTGTTCCCGATCATCAGATCAGGGGTAGGAGCTGAGGATGGCGACGGGATCATAGGCGCCGCCCGGACGGGATCCCCGTCCGGCTTCAATATCGAGAATGGCGGTGATTTGCCCCTGCGGGCCTTCCCGGAACACCCAGTTGCGAACGATCCCCATCGGACCGGTGCGCTCGACCTCCTCCATATAGGCGGGGGTGATTTCACCCGTCCGGCTGACGGGGCGATAGCCGTTGGCATGCCGGGTGTTGTCATCATAGGTGACGCGGAACCAGTCATAGCCTGCAGTCGCGGCCACTTCGGCGGCATGGCGCAAGGCGTATTGCTCCACCAGTAGTTCGCTGGCGCCGGCATGACCGGTATACTAGACGCGCCATTGCTGCGGACCGACCTGCAGCGCGTCATACCCCATGCCGCTCATGCTGGCGCTGGCGGGGCCATAGGCGCTCAGGGGCGGGCTGACAAAGGAGGTCGTTGTCGAGATCCCGCAGCCCGCGAGCAGGGTGAGCGCCATTGATCCGGTGAGTAGGTGCGCGCGCATGCCCGCCTCGTTGCTGAATACCACAGCCCTGAGACTCGCCCCGTTCGCGCTGCGCTGCAAGCCGGACTAGAGCGTGCCGCCGGCGTAAGCCCCTGCGGGGTTGGCCATGCGGGCGGCGTCATAGGCGCCATCGGGGCGCGGCTCTCCGCGTCCCGCGATGACTTCGAGGCTGATCTCGGTCCGGGTCTTGCCGGCGCCCGGATTGATCGCAATGCCGACCCCGACGCTGGAGCCGCGGAAACCGCCCGAGCCGAAGGTCTGGCCCAGCGAGCCGCCAACACGCACCGGGCGTTCGTTCGCATCGCCTTCGGTGTCGACCTGGCGGTGGACCACCGTGAACCAGTCAAAGCCGTGGGTCAGGGCGATCTCGCCCGCCCGACGCAGGGCGAACCGCTCCACATCGTCCTCATCCTGACCGTTGGCGCCGGTATAGCGCACGCGCCAGCGGTCATTCTCGATCCGGTAGTCGGAATAGCCCGTCCCGTTCGAATAGCTGCTCGCCGGACCGTAGACGGGTCCCGGACCGGAGGCGCAGGCTGCGAGGCTCAGGGCGGTCAGGCTGAGAAGAAGGGCGCGTCGCATGTGGGAGGCCTCCAATAGCTGCTTCAGCACAAGGTAACCCGAAACGCGTGGCGAAACAGGGGCGGTCTCATCGCGCCAACAAAAAAGCGGCGCCCGAAGACGCCGCTCTACCGTCAGGCCTGAGGCCGGACTCTAGTATTCGGTGACGTACAGGGTCGCCGGGGCGGTGCTGCCCGCATAGACGCCGACCCAGATGTCGTATTGACCGGCCTGGTTGAAGACGAGGGCCGGGTTCAGACCGTTCACGTCGTCAGAGCAGTACCACTGGCCGTCCGGACCGTTCACCACCAGGGTGGTGTCGGAGTTGGAGGTGGCGCCAATGGTCATCCGGCCGCCGCCCCACATCAGACGCGCGTCCGGTGCGTTGGCGATGGCGCCGGCGCAGCCGACGCTGGAGGCGTCAAGCGAGCCGCCTGCGGTGATCTGCAGCTCGGACGGGTCCGGCAGGAAGCCGGCGTTCAGCGAATAAGTGCCGTAGGTCGGGTTCAGGGAATAGTCCTGAGCGAAAGAAGCGGTGCTGGCGATCGCAGCGATCGCGGAAGCGGCAAGAAGAGTGCGGATCATGATGTCCCCCAAAGGATGTTGCAGACGGTTCAGTAGAACGGTTCTGTTTGCGTGAACATCCCTGGAATTGGGGATGCGCCCAGCCCGGGCACCATGGGGCATCAAACATGAACGCAAGGTGAGCATTTCCGGCAATCAGCGAAAATTTCACGTTAATCATAGGGGGTTGGGCGAAGTGTGTTCTTCTCAACCTGTCATCCCCCGCTTTATGCGGGGGATCCATGCCGGTCGCTTTCAGAGGGAGAGACAGTTCCAGAGATCCGCCCATTCAGGATTTTAAGCCTCAATCAGATTGACCTTCCACTGACGTGGATAATTCTTGATGCGTTTCTCGCGCTGAATGGCGTGTTCAATACTGTCATGAGGCTCGAACCAGACGAGCCGTTTGACGCCATGGCGCTCTGTGAAGCCCTCAACCAGTCCTTCGCGGTGCTCATACGCCCGGCGCAGCAGATCGTTGGTGACGCCGCTATAGAGCGTACCGTTTCTCTGACTGGCCATGAGATAGACGAAGTACATGTCGCCAGCATGGCCGCCGATGGGTTTTTCGGCAATGTCACGGCATGGGTCCCCCGCATAAAGCGGGGGATGACAAGTGTTTGGGTTCAAGATTGTCATTCGACGGTTTGTCCGGCGAACCCATGCCGGTCGGGTGATGCTGTTCCAGGGCTTCAGAAAGCGATCAGCCCAGAACCACCGCCGTGCCGGACGCTGACACCATCAGCATGGAGCCTTGCTCGCCGATCACTTCATAATCGAGATCGACGCCCACCACGGCGTTTGCGCCGAGCTTGCGCGCTTCGTCTTCCAGTTCGGACAGGGCGATCTGGCGCGCCTCGCGCAGGGATTTCTCGTAGGAGCCCGACCGGCCGCCGACAATGTCGCGAATACCCGCGAACAGATCGCGGAACAGGTGTGCGCCCAGAATGGCCTCGCCGGTGACGACGCCCTTGTAGTCGTGGATATGGCGGCCTTCGACAGACGGGGTGGTGGTGACGATCATGGGGAGGCTCCTTTGCTCTTGTCTTTGACGACAAGCGTGAAGCCTCACACCATGGATGTCACCTTACGGTCCTGTCAGTAGGGTTATTCAAGGTCGAAAGTTGCCCAGTCAGGCATACTGTTTGAGATAAAGAGCTTTATGTTCTCAAAAGCTATTTGGCGAACATTTTTTATAGTTTCAAAATCATATTTTTTGTGAAGGGTCCCAGAGTGGACTGCTGTTGAGCAAATATCATATACTAATTTCACCTTTTTAGATAGAGTGACTCGATCTTCAATATTTTCAGCATTTATTTTAGCTATTCTCGATGATAAACTGTTGCGAATGTTGGTATTCGTATTTGTATATATTGCTTCTAAGGCAATCCTAAGTTCTATGAGCTGATCAACAGGGTGGCCGGAAACGCATGATGAGCAAACTCGTGTTATTGCTGTCCAGATTTTGTGAAAATCAGTATCGCTTAAATCGTTCAGCTTCATTGCCATATCGTTCAAAATTTTGATTTGATCTTCAGAAATTGAAGTCCTTGAGACTTGAGACCTTGCTGATGTGCTGGTTGCGGTGCTCATCCCCTCGGCCCACCCAGAAGGTTTTATTGTAGGCATGTCGAAACGTAGAGCTGGTGGATTTTCGAAAGAAAGCAATAGAGAAGTGAAGGTTATTTGTAAGGGTTTGATGATTTCATCGCGATAAAATTCGTGATTTTCACCTTTTTCAATTATTTTCCATTGTCTTTTAACTTTTGTCTCTATGACAGTGTTTAATTGGGCATGCGCCATTAGTTCCGAAGGGGTGTAAATTGTGCTTTTATCAATGTTGTGATCTTTTAATCCGGTGATGGGGATTAATCTTGAATCTGAGTTTAGGTTTGTTTTATCTATTATTGATCCCAAAGTTGCCTGTAGGCTTAGCTCGTAATCACCCTCTTTTTTCTTAAGGTGATCAATCAGGGTTAATAACGCATCTTCGCCTAGTATAGAGGCTTTAAATAAGTAATCAGCTAATAGGCTAGGCGATGGGGACGTTCCTATCCCGCAGTCAAATTGAAAATAGTAGTTCTTCCATCCATCGGCAGAGATCAATTTCTCCACCGCTGGTCGTTGATTTTTTAGTAATTCGAAATATACGTTTTGTTCTATTGGTGGTTTGAGAGAATAATTCCCGTCAAGGATGGAAATGATTGCTCCCCAATCAGCTTCAATTTCCATTTTCCCTCTCAATAATCCTAATCAGCTCCACCGCGCTGTCCGCAATCACCGTGCCGGGCGGGTAGACGGCCGCCGCGCCCATATCCTTCAGGATAGGGACGTCCTCCGGCGGGATGACGCCGCCAACAATGATGGTGATGTCGGGGCGGCCCATTTCGGCGAGCTGTTTCTTGAGCTCGGGCACCAGGGTGAGGTGACCGGCGGCGAGCGATGACGCGGCGACGACATGGACGTCGTTCTCCACCGCCTGACGTGCGGCTTCCTCGGGCGTCTGGAAGAGCGGGCCGATATCCACGTCCCAACCCAGATCGGCGAAGGCGGACGCGACGACCTTCTGACCGCGATCATGACCGTCCTGGCCCATTTTCGCGATCAGGATGCGCGGGCGGCGCCCTTCGTTTTCGGCAAAGGCGTCAGAGGCTTGAAGCGCCTTCTTGACCTTGGCGTCATCTCCTGAGGCTTTCAAGAACACCCCCTGAACCGATTTGATTTCCGCCTTGTGACGGCCGAACACCTTTTCCATGGCGTCCGAGATTTCCCCGACCGTCGCCTGCGCACGGGCGGCCTTCACCGACAGCTCCAGAAGGTTGCCGCCGCGCTCGGCGGCGTTGGTCAGCGCTTCAAGCGCGCTTTCCACCGCCTTGGGATCGCGATTTTTGCGCAGGGTTTCGAGCTTGGCGAGCTGTTCGGCGCGGACTTTTGAGTTGTCCACCTTCAGAACCGGAATGTCTTCGGGCTCGTTGAGGCGGAACTTGTTCACGCCGACAATCGTCTGCAGGCCGGAATCGATCTTGGCCTGGGTCTTGGCGGCCGCTTCCTCGATGCGCAGCTTGGGCAGGCCTTCCTCGATGGCTTTCGCCATGCCGCCCAGCTCGTCCACCTCGGCGATGTGATCGAGCGCGCGGGCCGCCAGATCATGGGTCAGCCGCTCGACATAATAGCTGCCGCCCCACGGATCGATGGTGTCGGTCAGATGCGCCTCGGTCTCGAGCACCAGCTGGGTGTTCCGCGCAATGCGGGCCGAGAAGTCGGTCGGCAAGGCCAGCGCTTCATCAAGCGAGTTGGTGTGCAGCGACTGGGTGTGGCCATCCACCGCCGCCATCGCCTCGACCGCCGTGCGGCCCACATTGTTGAACACGTCCTGAGCCGTCAGGGACCAGCCCGAGGTCTGGCTGTGCGTGCGCAGGGCGAGGGATTTGGCATTCTTGGGATTGAACCGCGCCTTGACGAGGCTGGCCCAGATCAGGCGCGCGGCCCGCATCTTCGCCACTTCCATGAAGTAGTTCATGGACACGCCCCAGAAGAAGCTCAGACGCGGCGCAAAGGCGTCCACATCCAGCCCCGCCTCGACGCCCGAGCGGATGTATTCGAGGCCGTCGGCGATGGTGTAGGCGAGTTCGAGATCGGCGGGGGCGCCCGCCTCCTGCATGTGATAGCCGGAGATCGAGATCGAGTTGAAACGCGGCATCTCGCTGGCGGTAAACGCGAAAATGTCGGAGATGATCCGCATGGAGGGGCGCGGCGGGTAGATATAGGTGTTGCGCACCATGAACTCTTTCAGGATGTCGTTCTGGATCGTTCCTGAAAGCTGTTGGTGGGAAACGCCCTGTTCCTCGGCGGCGACGATATAGAGCGCCAGAACCGGCAGCACGGCGCCGTTCATGGTCATGGACACGCTCATCTGATCAAGCGGAATGCCATCAAAGAGCTGACGCATGTCCAGGATGGAATCGATGGCGACGCCCGCCATGCCCACATCGCCAATCACGCGCGGATTGTCGCTGTCATAGCCGCGGTGGGTGGCCAGATCGAACGCCACCGACAGGCCTTTCTGGCCGGCCTTGAGATTGCGGCGATAGAAGGCGTTGGATTCCGCCGCCGTGGAGAAGCCCGCATATTGCCGGATCGTCCAGGGACGCTGGACGAACATGGTGGGGTAGGGGCCGCGATGATAGGGCGCGGCGCCGGGATAGCCGTCGATGAAATCGAGCCCGGCCACATCCTCGGCGGTATAGGCGGGTTGGATCGGCAGCTCTTCGGCTGTCATGAAGGGCGGACGCTCGGCCTTGGGGCCGGGCTGGATGTCGGGCTGGCCGAGGCCGATCTGGGTGAAATCAGGATGCTTGCTCATGCGCTCACTCCCAGAATCTTATGGGCGCGTTCGCCATCTTCGAGACTATGGCTGCGCATATGGATGAAGTGGTCCACGCCGGTGATGAGGCCCGGCTTGCCCGCGATCCAGACCTCGCTGGCGCCGGCCTGCTTGAGGGCTTCGGCCAGCTCTTCGGCCATGTCCGAATAGGCGTCGTCGGTGCCGCAGATCACGGCGAGTTTCGAGCCTGATCGGGCGAAGGCGTCCGCGCAGGCGTCGATATCGGCGTATTCGCTGGCCTGATCAGTCTCCACGCCCGCAACCGCAAGGCGGTTGGAGGCGAAGCTGGCGCGGGCGTTGAAGTCCGCGAGCGCGCCCAGCGTGGCGAGAAAGGCGATCGGCGCCTTGCCGGTCTTCTTCGCATGGGCGTCCGCCGCGTCCCGCAGCGCTTCGAATGGCTGGGCGAGGCGCATATAGCGCAAGGGCGTCCAGTCCTGTTCGGGCAGATCGAGCAGGCGGATGGCGTGCCCGGCTCTGGCGGCTTCAAGTTTGCCGGTGAAGGGCTGGGGCTCCAGCGTCGGGGCGTCGAGCTTGGGCGGCGTGTAGTCGCGCTTGCCGGCCTCGACGGGACGTTCCTCGAGATTGGCGAACTGGGTGACGCCGATCAGCGCCTCGCGGCCTTCGGCGTATTGCGCCACATAGGCGTCCCGCGTCTTGCCGACCTCGTTCTGCAGCCAGCCCGCCTTGACGGTTTCAAACAGGCCGCCGCGACGTTCGATCTGCTGGAACAGCTCCCAGCCCGCCTGGGCCAGGCGATGGCCGAGCGTCTCGTGAAGATAGCTGCCGCCTGCCGGATCGGCCGTCACGCCCAGATGGCTTTCTTCCATCAGCATGATCTGCAGATTGCGGCCGAGGCGCCGGGCGAAGGGCGTTGCGGCGCCCAGCGGTTCGTTGAAGGCGCGCACGGTTATGGAATCCGCGCCGCCCGCCGCCGCGCCCAGACCGGCGCAGGCATTGCGGATCAGGTTGTTCCAGGCGTCTCGCGCCGTCAGCATGCGCGACGAAGTGATGGCGCAGATGCGCATCCCCTGCGCTTCGGGCGAACAGCCGAAGGCGTCCGCCACCCGCGCCCAGACCCGCCGCGCTGCGCGCAGCTTGGCGATGGTCAGATGCACGTCCGCATCGGCGGCGAAGCTGAATTCCAGCGCATTGGCGGCCTGATCGGGCGTCAGCCCGTGATCAATGAAGGCGCGCATATAGCTCGCCCCGCCGGCGCAAGCGAACGCCAGTTCATGCACCGCCGAGCCCCCCGCTTCATGCGGCGCGTTGGCGGTGATGGAGACGACCTTGATCCCCGGCGCATGCTCGGCGCACCAGGCGGCGGCCTCGGCCGTGCGCTGCAGGCGCTCGGGCAGGTTCACAGCCCCGCCGCCCGCCATGGATTTCTGGCCGATGGGCGACAGGCCCAGTCCGCCTCTAAGCGCTTTGAGGTCCAGGCCCTGGTCCTGCATGTAGGTGAGGGCGAGGGCGGCGTATTGGGGCGCCATGCGCGAGGGTTGCAGATAGACCGGCGCGAGATCGAGCATGACCCCGTCCAGCACGGTCTTCAGCTCATCCAGCGTGCGCACGGCGACGCCATTGGCGCCGGTCGGATCCAGCGCCAGCGCCACTTCGCTGACCCCGCCGGACAGATCCGCGCGCAGCGCTTCATTCGCGACCTTGGGGTCGGGGTCGTCGATGATCTGACGGATACCCCAGGGCAGGTACGGGTCGCGCTCCGCCGCAAGGCCGCGCAGATAGGGCGCAGCGCCCGGCGCGGGCAGAGGGCCGACCTTCTCAAGGTCCGAACGGGTGAACAGGGGGCCGCGCGCAACGCCGTCGAGCGTCTTGCGCACCAGCCGGTCCAGCGGGGCGCCTTTGAGGGCGGTTTCAGCCAGGGCGCGCCATTGCGCGTCGCTTATGGCCTCAAATCCCTCGGCCAGGGAGCGGATAGAGTCTGTCATGCGCAGTGGGTACACCGCCCGCGCGGATTAGAAAACCCGCCCTTTGCTCGGTTTCGCCAGTGCGGAAGTCCGGTTGCGCTATCCGCCTGCGCCAGGGCGGCCCCTAGGCTCTGACAGTCACAAAACGCGCAAGGGATATCTCATGTCTGAACGCACGCCCCGCCTGGATCTGCCGTTTCTGATGCCCGCCCAGGCGCAGAAGCATGTCACCGTCAACGAAGCGCTGGCCCGGCTCGATATTCTGGTCCAGGCCGCCGTGCTGAGCCGGGCGCTGGGCGACCAGCCGGATACGCCTTCAGAAGGGGACGGGTACATCCTGCCGTCGAATGCGACGGGGGCGGACTGGTCAACGCGTCCGTTGGGAACGCTCATGGTGTTTCACGAAGGCGTCTGGACGGCGATCCCGCCCTGGGCGGGGCTGGGCGTATATGTTCGTGACGAAGGGGTCAGTCTTGTCCATGACGGGGCGGGCTGGGGTCCGCTTCACGACCAGATTCGCCAGCTTGACCATCAACAGGGGCTGGGTGTGGGCGCGGCTTCTGACGCCTATAACCGCGTCGTGATCAAGTCGTCGGGCGTTCTGATGACGGCGGAAGAAAGCGGGACGGGTGATCTGCGGCTTGCGATGAACAAGGCGGGGAGCGCGGCCACCGCCAGCCTGTTGTTCCAGTCCGACTGGTCCGGTCGCGCCGAGATCGGACTGGCCGGCGAGGATTCCCTGACCGTCAAAGTGTCTGAAGACGGTAACACCTGGCGCGAAGCCATGCGCGTGGTCCCGCTTGATGGCGAGATCCGGGTTGAAGGACTGAGCGTGCGCTCCGACCGCCTGACGCTCACCCGGAGCCTGACGCCTGCGAGCGCGTCCGCGCCGGGCCAGGTCGGGCAGATGGGCTGGGATTCCGATCATGTCTATGTCTGCGTTGCGCCCGACCAATGGCGGCGCGCTGCACTGGCCGACTGGTGAGGTCGTGAGTCACGCCTCATGGCCCGGGCGGCGAAGTCAGCGGCGCGAGGCCGCCAGCGCTTCAAACAAGGTGCGCACTTCACGATGGACCGGCGCGGTCATGATATGGCCCGAGCGCTCCACCCAGTGCAGGCGTGCATCGGGCGCCGCTTCGGCGAGCCTGTAGGCGGCCCGGCCGGGGCAGACCAGGTCATAGCGGCTCTGGATCACATGCATGGGCATGGTCAGCCTGTGGGCGTCGCGCAACAACTGGCCAGGCTCGAGAAAACAGTCATGGCTGAAATACCAGGCCTCGAGCAGGGAGTGTCCCGTCAGCCAGTCGCGTCCCCTTTCGGCGAAATCCTCGCGGATATCTTCCGGGGACTTGTCCAGCCAGGCGAGGGTTTCCTCATACTCGCTCCAGCGATAGATCATCGACTGGCGCAGGCTTTCAATCGGCGTGTCCGGGTCCTCAAGCCCCTCCAGATGGGGGCGCCCCTCCGCCAACTCTTCGCGCATGCGCTCCAGCGCCCATTGGCGAAACGCCGGGGGGCGCCTGAACGCCTCGGGCGTGTCCATCATCAGCCTGTGCTGCGCGTCTGGCCATATCCCGCCGGCGCCCGCGCAATCGTGAAACCAGTCGATCTCTTCGCGTTCGCCCAGCAGGACGCCCTCAACGACAAGGGTGTCCAGGCGTTCGGGATAGGCCTGGGCGTAGGCCAGCGCCAGCGTCGACCCCCAGGAGGGACCGAACAGGGTCCAGCGCTCTAGGCCCAGCTCCTCACGCAGGCGCTCCATGTCATCGATCTGGGCGGTCAGCGTATTGGTTTCCAGCTCGAACAGGGGTGTCGAGCGACCGCAACCGCGTTGATCAAAGAGGACAATGTTCCACTTGCCCGGATTGAAATAGCGGCGGTGACGCGCACTGGCGCCGGAGCCGGGGCCGCCATGGATGAACAGGACCGTCGGCGACTGGGCGTTGCCCGAGCATTCATAGAAGATCCGATACCCCTCAGCCGAGAAAAAGGTCGCGCTCGCATAAGGCTCAAGAGCGGGAAACAGGGGCGTCATCAAGGGCATTCGGCGAGACCGGATTTGGGTATTGAAAGTCGGGAACAGGATGCGTTCCTTGGAAACTAGGATTCTCTGGTTGCGCGCCAAGCGACGAAAAAACAACACGCTTATCGTAGACGCGTGCGTTCGTTCTGACCTATCGTTAACCACAGCTTTGAATTGCTGGCGCTTGGGGCGGGACTCTCGACTAGTCTGAAAAGTGCGTACAAAATATGTATAAATGAGTTTCGGGCACAGGTGTAAGGTCCACGATGACGCAATCCATCCTGTTTGTGGAAGACGATGCGACTGATCGGATGTTTCTCAAGCTCAGTCTTGATGACAGCAATCTGGATGTTGAGGCCTCCTATTGTGAAGACGGAGTGCAGGCGCTCGAGTATCTCAGGTCCCATGAGCCCCCTGACCTGATCGTGACGGACCTGTCCATGCCAGGCATGGATGGGGTGGAGCTGACGCAAACCCTCAAATCAGATGAATCCTATTGCGGCATTCCTGTGCTGATGCTCTCCACATCCAACAATCGCTCGGATGTGCGCCGGTTCTACGGCAAGGCGGGCAATGCATATATTCGCAAGCCGGATTCGCCTGATGGCTATCAGATGGTGCTGACCGAGATCTCGCGCTTCTGGTTCAGCGTGGCTGAAAGCGGCGCCTAGAGGGTGTTTGCGGCAGGCTGGGCCAGCGGAAGGGTGAAGCGAATGCTGGCGCCGGTCGAGCGTCCGGGCGCCATCCGGATGTCTCCGCCATGGGCCGCAATTATCGTGCGGCATAGCGCTAGCCCCAGTCCGCGACCGTCCGCTCCCGACGGCTCAGGGCTCTCCCCGCGCACATGCGGGCTGAATATGCGTTCGGCCAGCTCCTGCGGAATCCCCACGCCATTATCCTCGACATAGACGGTCAGCATGGTGTCGCCGCGGACGGCGCGGACCCTGATGTCGAGCGTCTTCTCGGGGCGGGCGTATTTCAAGGCGTTGGTCAGCAGATTGATCGCCACCTGCCGGATCAGGTCGCGATCACAATAGGCTTCGCCGAGCGGATCAATCCGGATGTGCCGTGGGGCCTTGCGGTGCAGAAGGGCCAGCTCATCGACGGCCTGTCTGAAAATCTCGCCGATATCCTCTAGCGAGGTTTCCGGCGGCTGATCATCAAGCTGGGCCAGGTTGAGGAAGCCTTCCACAATGGTGTTGGCGCGTTCGATGCTCTCCCTGACCTTGTCGCAGTGCGCATCCCTGTCGGCCTCCGTCTCTGCACGCTTGGCCAGATGCAGCAACATGCTGGCTTGCCGCAGCGGCGCCTTGAGATCATGAGCGACCATGGAGGTGAAGTTTTCCAGCGCGGCGTGGCTCTCGCGCATGCGCTCTAGGGTGAGGGTCTGGGCCCTGAGGGAGGCATTGAGGTTGCGGATCTGGGCGCGCGCTTCCCGACCCGCCTGGATGCGCGTTTTGTACATGCGCATCCAGATGAAGATGATGAAGCCCAGCATCAGGGCCTGTAACGTGGGGGTGAGGACGCTCTGAAAGCCGCTCAACCGATTGAGACGGGCCATCCGCTGGCGGGTGACGGATTCGAATCCCGCCTCGATTGCGGCCAGCTGTTCGAGCGCTGGCGCATCATCCACTCGCACCAGGGCGTCGATGTCCGATACCGGCAGCGAATCCGCCCAACCGAGCCGGACGGTGTCCAGGCGGTCCTCATAGGCGCTGACCGTGTCGCGAACGGCGCTCAGGTCCGGATCGAGACCGAGCGCGCGACCATGGGCGTCCAGGCGTTCAAGCCGGATATGGATGGAGTGGGCGGTCGTGCGTACCCTGTCCCGGTACGCTTCGTCACCGCGTATGACATAGTTCTTGAAGCTGTGGATCAGGCCGCCGAAGCCCAGCTCGTCATAGAGCTTCGCTGTTTCATGTCGGGCCGAGGAGACAGTGTCCAGCAGGGTGTTGCGTTCCTGGCGGACCTGATGGCTGACCCAGATGTCGGCCGCAGAGATCGCGACAAGTCCGACCAGAGCGGTCGCGAAGACCTTCTTGCGGTGCATGCTTCCCCCAGACGTCCAGCCGCTGGTTCGAGGACAGCCGACTGTGTTGCGACTCGCCGGTCAAGTGTAGGGCAATCACATACGCGCTCAAGGCGGGTATGGGCCCGCGTCGAACTCTGACAGCTCTGCTGGTCTGACAGTCTGGAATGAGGAATGGTGCCGCTAGAGTGAATTG
>NZ_DJIQ01000027.1:0-89330 GCF_002433705.1 Oceanicaulis sp. UBA6590 | reverse complement strand
CAAGGACCGGGAGATCATGCGCAATGATCCCCAGACCCTGATCGAGGGTTGCCTTATCGCGTCCTTCGCGATGCAGGCGCATGCTTGCTACATCTATATCCGCGGTGAATATCAGTTCGAGCTGGGCCGGATGGAAGCCGCTATCAAGGAGGCGTATGACGCCAAGCTGATCGGCAAGGACAACATCCACGGTTGGGATTTCGATCTCTACATCCACCACGGCGCCGGCGCTTACATTTGCGGCGAGGAAACTGCGCTGCTGGAAAGCCTGGAAGGCAAGAAGGGCCAGCCGCGCCTGAAGCCGCCTTTCCCGGCGAATGCGGGCCTTTATGGTGCGCCGACCACCGTGAACAACGTGGAATCCATCGCCGTTGCGCCCACCATTCTGCGCCGGGGCGCGGACTGGTTTGCGGGATTTGGCCGCGAGGGCAATGCCGGCACCAAGGTCTTCTCGATCTCCGGCCATGTGAACGCGCCCTGTAACGTCGAAGAGGTGATGAGCATCCCGCTCAAGACCCTGATCGAGACCCATTGCGGCGGCGTGCGCGGCGGCTGGGACAATCTCAAGGCGGTCATTCCGGGCGGCTCGTCCGTGCCGCTGCTGCCCAAGGAAATCTGCGACGATGTCCTGATGGATTTTGACGCCCTGAAGGAGCACCGCTCGGGCCTTGGCACCGCCGCGGTGATCGTGATGGACAAGTCCACCGACCTCGTCAAAGCGATCGCGCGCATCTCGTACTTCTACAAGCACGAGAGCTGTGGCCAGTGCACGCCGTGCCGCGAAGGCACCGGCTGGATGTGGCGCGTGCTCGACCGCATGTCCCGCGGCGAAGCGGAGACGAGCGAGATCGACGATCTTCTCGATGTGGCCGGCCAGGTGGAAGGCCACACCATCTGCGCGCTCGGCGATGCGGCGGCCTGGCCTGTTCAGGGCCTGATCCGTCACTTCCGCGGCGAGATCGAGGATCGGATCAACAACTACCGCGCCGGCAAGCCGGTGTTCGTGCCCCAGGCTGCGGAGTAGGAACCAGACATGTCTGATAATCTGCGCACCATCGTGATCGACGGCGAGGAAGTCACCGTCCCGAACGATTACAACCTGCTGCAGGCGTCTGAAGCGGCGGGCCGGGAAATTCCGCGCTTCTGCTATCACGAGCGCCTGTCGGTGGCGGGCAATTGCCGCATGTGCCTGGTGGAGCTGGTGGGCGCGCCCAAGCCGGTCGCCTCCTGCGCTTTCCTGGTGCGCGACATGCGCGGCGGGCCGAATGGCGAGCCGCCGCAAATGCGCACGCTCAGCCCGCTGGTCAAGAAGGCGCGCGAAGGGGTGATGGAGTTCCTCCTGATCAACCACCCGCTCGACTGCCCGATCTGTGACCAGGGCGGTGAATGCGACCTTCAGGACCAGTCGCTGGCCTATGGTCGTTCGGGGTCCCGCTTTGACGAGAACAAGCGCGCGGTTGAAGAAAAATACATGGGTCCGCTGATCAAGACGGAGATGACCCGCTGCATCCAGTGCACGCGCTGCGTCCGTTTCTCCACCGAGATCGCGGGCGTGCCTGAGCTGGGCGCGATCGGCCGTGGCGAGAACATGGAGATCACCACCTATCTGGAGCAGTCCATGACGTCCGAGCTGTCGGGCAATGTCATTGATCTGTGCCCGGTGGGCGCGCTGACCTCTCGCCCCTACGCCTTCAACGCGCGTCCGTGGGAGCTGACCAAGACCGAGACCATCGACGTGATGGACGCGCTTGGCTCGAACATCCGCGTCGACAGCCGCGGCGGCGCCGTGCTGCGCATCATGCCGCGCCTGCATGACGACGTGAACGAGGAATGGATTTCCGACAAATCCCGCTTTGTGTGGGACGGCCTTGGCCGCCAGCGTCTGGATCGCCCGTTCGCCAAGAAGGACGGCAAGCTCGCCCCGATTTCCTGGGATGACGCGCTGACCATCGCCGAAGAGAAGCTCTCAGGCGATGCGTCGAGGATCGGCGTGATCGCAGGCGACATGAATGATGTCGAGGGCCTGTACGCCGCGAAGAACCTCTTTGATGCGCTCGGGGTCAAATCCCTCGATGCACGTCAGGACGGGTCGAAACTGGGCGCGGGTCCGCGCGAGAGCTATCTGTTCAACTCCACCATCAAGGGGATTGATCAGGCTGACGCCATTCTGATCGTCGGCGCCAATCCGCGCGTGGAAGCGGCCGTGATGAACGCCCGCATCCGTCAGCGCTGGCTGACCGGCAAGTGCGAGATCGGCGTCATCGGCGAGGCCCATGACCTGACCTATGATTATGCGCATGTGGGTGAGGGCGCTGCGGACCTCGCAGGCCTCAGCAGCAAGCGCTCGGGCTTCATCAAGACCCTCAAGGACGCCGAGCGTCCGATGATCATCCTCGGCGCTGGCGCACTGGCCCGTGAAGACGGTCTGCAGGTGCTGCGGGCTGCTGGTGAGCTCGCTGACAAGATCGGCGCGGTGAAAGAAGGCTGGAACGGCTTCAACGTGCTGCACACGGCGGCGAGCCGCGTTGGCGCGCTCGATCTGGGCTTCATCCCGGGTGAAGGCGGTCGCGATACGGCCGCCATCCTCGACGGCGCGTCTTCGGGCGAGGTTGAAACCGTCGTGCTTCTGGGCGCGGACGAGATCGACACGGCCAGGCTGGGCTCCGCCTTCGTCATTTATGTGGGCCATCACGGCGACAAGGGTGCGCAACGCGCGGACCTGATCCTGCCGTCCGCCGCCTATACCGAGAAGCCGGGCCTGTATGTGAACACCGAGGGCCGGGTGCAGATGGCCGAACGCGCCGTCTTCCCCAAAGGCGAAGCCAAAGAGGATTGGGCCATCTTCCGCGCCCTGTCCGCCCGCCTCGGCAAGACGCTGCCCTATGACAGCCTGAACGCGTTGCGCGCCAAGCTGATCGCGGATCATGAGATCCTCGGTCAGATCGACCATGCGCCGGGCGCGCTCTCTGCAGGCGAATTCAAACCGGCCGAGCTGGGTGAAGCGGGCGACGTGTCCGATGCGCCGTTCAGGAGCCCGGTGGAAGACTTCTACTTTACCAATCCGATCGCGCGGGCGTCCAAGACCATGGCTGAGTGTTCAGCCGCGGCGGCCGCTGCGCGTCAAACCCTGCAAGCGGCGGAGTAGGGCTCATGTACGATTTCGTCACCCAATGGGGACCGCTCTGGGGCACGCTGGCGTCCGTCGGCCAGATCCTGGGCTTCATGGTCGTCCTGCTGCTTTCGCTGGCCTTCCTGCTCTTGATGGACCGCAAGGTCTGGGCGGCGGTTCAGATGCGCAAGGGCCCGAACACGGTCGGCGCCTTCGGTCTGCTGCAGTCCTTCGCCGACTTCATCAAGTTCGTGCTCAAGGAAATCATCGTTCCGGCCGGCGCGGACCGTCCGCTGTTCATCCTCGCGCCGCTGATGACTTTGGTCTTCGCCTTCATCACCTGGGCCGTGATTCCCGTGGCGCCGGGCTGGGTCATCTCCGACCTCAATGTCGGCATCCTGTATATCTTCGCGATCAGCTCGCTCGGCGTGTACGGCATCATCATCGGCGGCTGGGCGTCCAACTCGAAATATCCGTTCCTCGGCGCTTTGCGCTCGGCGGCCCAGATGGTCTCCTATGAGGTGTCCATCGGTTTCGTGCTCGTCACCATCCTTCTGATGGTGGGCAGCATGAACCTGTCCGACATTGTTGAGGCGCAGGCGGGCGGCTTCTGGAACTGGCACGTGCTGTCGTTTGACATGCTGCCCTGGCCGACCTTCGTGATCACCGTGCCGATGTTCGTGATCTTCTTCATCTCGGCGCTGGCGGAGACCAACCGTCCGCCGTTCGACCTTCCCGAAGCGGAATCCGAGCTGGTGGCCGGCTATCAGGTGGAATACTCCTCCACTCCGTACCTGCTGTTCATGATCGGCGAATATCTCAACATCGTCCTGATGTGCGCCCTGATGACCGTCCTGTTCATGGGCGGCTGGCATGCGCCGTTCGATTTCGCGCCCTTCACCTGGGTACCGCCGGTGTTCTGGTTCGCCATCAAGGTCGTGCTGTTCTTCTTCATGTTCGCCATGGTCAAGGCGCTGGTGCCCCGGTACCGCTATGACCAGCTGATGCGTCTGGGCTGGAAGATCTTCCTGCCGACCTCGCTGGCCGCCGTCGCCGTGATGGGCGCCATCGTCGTCTACTCGAACGCTGCTTAAGGGGCTTAGGATCTGACATGAGCCGGATTGCACAAACCCTGCGCGGCGCCGCCCTGATGGATTTCTGGGGCGCGTTCGCACTCGGCATGCGGTACTTCTTCCGCAAGAAGCCGACCATCAACTATCCCTTTGAAAAGGGACGCCTGAGCCCGCGCTTTCGCGGCCAGCACGCTCTGCGTCGTTACGCCAATGGCGAAGAGCGCTGCATCGCCTGCAAGCTGTGCGAAGCGATCTGCCCGGCCCAGGCCATCACCATCGAGGCCGAACCTCGCGCTGACGGCTCCCGCCGCACCACGCGTTACGACATCGATATGACCAAGTGCATCTATTGCGGGTACTGCCAGGAGGCATGCCCTGTGGATGCAATCGTTGAGGGCCCGAACTTCGAGTTCGCCACCGAAACCCGTGAAGAGCTGTACTACGACAAGGCCAAGCTCCTCGATAACGGCGACCGTTGGGAACGTGAAATCGCTCGGAACCTCGAACTCGACGCGCGCTATCGCTAACGCTATTACGGCGCGCGACTCCATATCGGGGCTGGGGATTCTCTCCAGTTCCACTTGATCTCAGTCCGGCGAGCCTCGCTCGTCGCCCGCAAGGGGGGCAACAGTGCTGTCAGCAGCGGCCTTCTACATTCTTTCAGCGACCGCGGTGCTTTCCGCCTTGATGGTGGTGATCGCCAAAAACCCGGTTCGGGCGGTCCTGTTCCTGATCCTCGCCTTCTTCTCGGCGGCGGGGCTGTTCGTCCTTCTCGGGGCCGAGTTCCTGGCGATGATCCTGGTCATTGTCTATGTGGGCGCGGTTGCGGTGCTCTTCCTGTTCGTGGTGATGATGCTCGACATCGACTTCGCCCAGCTCAAGGAAGGCTTCATCTCTCATGCGCCGCTCGGCGGTGTGGTGGCGCTTGCGCTCGCCGGCATCCTTGCGATGACCGGGCTGAGCTGGGTCAGCGCTGACAGCGCGTCCGCCGCGCTTCAATCGCCGACGCCGGAGGACATGACCAATGTCGCTGCGCTCGGCGCGCTCATCTACGACCGTTACGTCCTGTTCTTCCAGATTGCGGGCCTCGTGCTGCTCGTCGCCATGATCGGCGCGATCGTTCTGACCCTGCGTCATCGCGATGGCGTCAAGCGTCAGGACATGCACGCCCAGGTGAACCGCAAGCGCGAAGACTCCGTTGAAATCGTCGACATCAAGAGCGGCGAGGGGATTGGCTGATGCTTGAAATCGGATTGGGTCACTACCTCGCCCTGGCGGCGATCCTGTTCACCATCGGGGTGTTCGGGATCTTCGTGAACCGCAAGAACGTCATCATCCTCCTGATGTCGATCGAGCTCATCCTGTTGTCGGTGAACATCAACATGGTCGCCTTCTCCGCTCATCTCGGAGACCTCACCGGCCAGGTGTTCGCCATGTTCATCCTGACCGTCGCCGCCGCCGAGGCCGCGGTCGGTCTCGCCATCCTCGTCGTCTTCTTCCGCAACCGCGGCGACATCGCGGTTGACGACGTCAACCTGATGAAGGGCTAACGCACGGTCATGGCTTATATCGTCGTCTTCGCCCCGCTTCTGGCCGCTGCGATCGCCGGTCTGCTGCAAAAGCAGATCGGGGACCGTTTGGCCCAGATCATCACCACCGGCGCCACCATCGCTGCGGCCCTGTGCTCCATCGCGCTTTTCTTTGACGTCGCGATGGGCGGCAACGCCCGCACCATCGAGCTGGCGCAATGGATGGCGGTTGGCAATTTCGAGATCAACTGGGCGATCCGCCTGGACACCCTGTCGACCGTCATGCTGGTCGTGATCACCTCGGTGTCCTCGCTGGTGCATGTCTATTCGTGGGGCTACATGTCCCATGATCCGCACCGCGCGCGATTCTTCTCCTATCTGTCGCTGTTCACCTTCGCCATGCTGTCGCTGGTGACCGCGGACAACTTCATCCAGATGTTCTTTGGCTGGGAAGGCGTGGGTCTCGCCTCCTATCTGCTGATCGGTTTCTGGTATCAGAAGGACAGCGCCACCAGCGCCGCCATCAAGGCGTTCGTCACCAACCGGGTTGGCGATTTCGGCCTCGCGCTCGGCATCATGGCGATCTATCTGGTCTTCGGTTCGCTGCAGTTCGACGTCGTTTTCGCCCAGGTTCCGGCCATGGCGGAAGAGACGATCGCCTTCTTCGGCATCAATTTCAAAGTGCTCGAGCTGATCGGCTTCCTGCTGTTCATCGGCGCCATGGGCAAATCGGCCCAGTTCTTCCTGCACGTCTGGCTGCCGGACGCGATGGAAGGCCCCACGCCTGTGTCCGCGCTGATCCACGCCGCCACCATGGTGACGGCTGGCGTGTTCCTGGTCTGTCGCGCGCACGCCATTTTCGAGCTTGCGCCGAACACCTCCGCCTTCATCACCTTCATTGGCGCGACAACGGCTCTGTTCGCCGCGACCGTGGGACTGGCGCAGAACGACATCAAGCGCGTGATCGCGTATTCGACCTGTTCGCAGCTGGGCTACATGTTCTTCGCGGCGGGCCTGGGCCTCTATTCCGCGGCCATGTTCCACCTGTTCACGCACGCCTTCTTCAAGGCGTTGCTCTTCCTCGGCGCCGGCTCGGTCATTCACGGCCTGCACGACGAGCAGGACATGCGCAATATGGGCGGCATCTACAAGCTGCTGCCGATCACCTGGATCATGATGATCATCGGCACGCTGGCGCTGACAGGTGTGGGCATTCCGCTGCTGGGCATCGGCTTTGCGGGCTTCTACTCGAAGGACATGATCATCGAGGAAGCCTTCATGATGGGCCAGGACGGCGTCGCCTTCGGCATGTTCGCCTTCTGGATCGGCGTCATCGCCGCCGGCCTGACCAGCTTCTATTCCTGGCGTCTGATCTTCATGACCTTCCACGGCAAGCACCGGGGCGAGCCTGAAGTGCTCAAGCACGCCCATGAAAGCGGCCCGGTCATGCTGATCCCGCTGCTGGTCCTTGCGATCGGCGCCCTGTTCGCCGGCGCGGCCTTCAAGTCCGATTTCGTGGGCAAGGGCGCTCTGACCTTCTGGGAAGAGAGCCTGCCGGCGGGTCCGTACGCTGTGGGCAATTACGGTCATCTGGTCGAGGATTACGCCCAGAGCCATGCATCCGATCACGGGGTCGAGCTGAGCGAAGCGGAAGCCGCATCGCTGGAAGCGGCCATGTCCGAGGATGAGGCTCAGGCGGCTCAGGAGCATGCGGTCGAAGCCGCTGACGCTCATGGCGACAGCCATGCCGCCGCCGGCGCTGATGATCATGGCGAAGGCGCTGAGGGTGAGCATCATGGCCACCATCCGCCGACCTGGGTGCTGTTCAGCCCGTTCGTGGTGACGCTGCTCGGTTTCGTTCTGGCTTGGTACTTCTACATGGCCAATCCCGAACTGCCGCGCCGGATCGCCGCAAACAATGGTCCGCTGCACCGCTTCCTGTCCAACAAGTGGTATTTCGACGAGCTCTATAACGCCACTTTCGTGCGTGCGACGCGCGTGCTCGGCGATGTGTTCTGGAAGTTCGGCGACCAGAAGATCATCGACGGGCTGGGTCCGAACGGCATCGCCGCCACGGCGATGTCCTCGGCCCGCCGTATCGCCAAGCTGCAGAGCGGCTATCTCTATCACTATGCATTCGTGATGCTCATCGGGGTCCTTGTCCTGGCCCTGTGGCTGATCGCTGGCGCTGGAGCGTAGGGTCTCATGCTGGGTCAACTTCCCATCCTCTCCGCCATCACTTTCCTGCCGGCCCTCGGGGCGGTCGCGATCCTCTTGCTGCGCGCCCTGATGCGTAGCGAGGAGCGCGCAGTGCTGGACCGGAACGCCAAGGGCATCGCGCTGTTCGTGACGCTCTTTGTCTTCGCCCTGTCGCTTCTGATGCTGGTGGAATTCGACGCCGGTCAGGCCGGTTTCCAGTTTGTCGAAAGCCTGCCCTGGCTGCCGGCGCTCGGCATTTCCTACAAGATGGGCGTGGACGGCATTTCGGTGCTGTTCGTGGTGCTGACGGCGTTCCTCCTGCCGATCTGCATCCTGTCGAGCTGGAAGCTGGACAAGCGCGTCGCCGATTACATGGCCGCCTTCCTGCTGCTGGAAACGCTGGTTATCGGCGTGTTCTGCGCGCTCGACATGTTCCTGTTCTACATCTTCTTCGAAGGCTCGCTGATCCCGATGTTCCTGATCATCGGCGTCTGGGGCGGTCAGAACCGGATCTATGCGGCGTTCAAGTTCTTCCTCTACACCTTCCTCGGCTCGGTGCTGATGCTGGCCGCGATGATCGTGATGTTCACCCAGGTGGGCACCACAGATATCGAGGTGCTGCTGGCGCATCCCTTCGCGCGTGACCTGCAGACCTGGCTGTGGCTGGCCTTCTTCGCCTCCTTCGCGGTGAAGATGCCCATGTGGCCGGTGCACACCTGGCTGCCGGACGCCCACGTGCAGGCGCCCACGGCGGGCTCCGTGATCCTCGCGGGCATCCTGCTGAAGCTTGGCGGTTACGGTTTCCTGCGCTTCTCGATCCCGATGTTCCCCAACGCCAGCGAGTTCTTCGCGCCGATGGTGTTCATCCTGTCGATCATCGCGATCGTGGTCACCTCGCTGATCGCGTTCCGCCAGACCGACATCAAGAAGCTGATCGCCTATTCCTCTGTCGCGCACATGGGTTTTGTGACCCTGGGCATCTTCACGATGACCGAGCTTGGCGTTCAGGGCGCGATCTTCCAGATGCTCAGCCACGGCGTCATCTCCGCTGCGCTCTTCCTGTGCATCGGCGTGATCTATGACCGTTTCCACACCCGCGAGATCTCCTTCTATGGCGGTCTGGTGCACAAGATGCCGGTCTATGCTGCGGTCTTCGGCCTGTTCGCCATGGCCAATGTGGGCCTGCCGGGCACGTCGGGCTTCATCGGCGAGATCATGACCATGACGGGCGCCTTCCAGGTGGACCCCCGCGTCGCAGCCGGCGCAGCGCTCGGCGTGATCTTCTCGGCGGTCTACATGCTGGTCGCCTACAAGAAGGTCGTGTTCGGCGTGGTCACCAATCCCAAGCTTGAAGCCGCCACCGATCTGAATGCCCGTGAATGGATCAATCTGGGCGTTCTGGCGGTTCTGGCGGTGTATTTCGGTTTCTTCTCGACGCCGATCACCGACACCACCCGCGCTTCCGTGGACCAACTTATTCAGCACTACCAGTCCGCGCAGACGGTGGAGGCGCCCGCCGCCGACGCCGCTCCGGCTGAAACCGCTGCGCACTAGCAAGGACAGGACATGACTGTTTCGACGCTGCTCGCTGACCTTCAATTGCTGACGCCGGAGCTGGTGCTCGCCGTCGGCGCGATGGCGCTTCTGCTGATCGGGGTCTACACCAAGGGTGAAGAGAAGGCCGCACAACGCATCATGACGCTGGCGACGGCGCTGCTGATCCTTGCCGCTGGCCTGTCGGTCTGGATGGCGCAAGGGCCGGGCGGAACCGCCTTCCACGGCGCCTTCGTGCTCGACTCCTTCGCCATGTACGCCAAGACGGCGGTCTATCTCGCCGGTGCGGTCGCGCTTGTGCTTGCCGGACATTACCTGCGCACCGAACAGCTCGCGCGATTTGAATTCCCGGTCCTTGTGACGCTCGCCGTGCTCGGCATGAGCTTCATGGTCTCGGCGAACGATCTCATCACCCTCTATCTGGGTCTTGAGCTGCAATCACTGGCGCTGTACGTCCTCGCCGCCTTCAACCGCGACTCCCTGCGAGCGTCCGAGGCCGGCCTGAAATACTTCGTGCTGGGTGCGCTCAGCTCGGGTCTGCTGCTGTACGGCTCTTCGCTGGTCTATGGTTTCTCGGGCTCCACGAGCTTTGACGCCATTGCGGTCGCTGCTGCCGAGGGCTCCCAGAATCTGGGCTTGCTGTTCGGTCTGGTGTTCGTGGTCGCCGGCCTTGCCTTCAAGGTGTCCGCCGCGCCGTTCCACATGTGGACCCCGGACGTCTATGAGGGCGCGCCAACCCCGGTCGCGGCCTTCTTCGCCACCGCGCCGAAGCTCGCCGCCATGGTGCTGCTGGCTCGCGTTCTGATGGAGCCTTTCGGCCCGATGACCGAACAATGGCAGCAGGTCACCATGGTGATGGCGGTGCTGTCGATGGCGTTCGGCTCCTTCGGCGCGCTGATGCAATCGAACATCAAGCGCCTGATGGGCTACTCCTCCATCGGCAATATGGGCTATGTGCTGGTCGGCCTGTCCGCCGGCACCGCGCTTGGCCTGTGGTCGGTGCTGTTCTACATGACGCTCTATGTGATCGGCGTCGCCGGCGCGTTCGCCGTCATCCTGTCCATGCGTCGTTCCGAAGGCATGGTCGAACGGATCGAGGACCTTTCGGGCCTCTCCCAGACCCGTCCGGCGCTCGCCTGGTCCATGACCGCGCTGATGTTCTCCATTGGCGGCATGCCCTTCATGATCGGCTTCTTCGGCAAACTCTTCGTGTTCTACGCCGCCGTGCAGGCGGGCCTGATCTGGCTCGTCATCCTGGCGGTGATCTTCTCCACCATCTCGATCGCGTACTATCTGCGCGTCATCAAGGTGATCTGGTTTGATGAGCCGACCGGCGATTTCCTGCCGGCCCCGACCGGGGCGGCCATCATCTCGCGTCTCGCCGCTCTGATCGCGGTGTCCATGCCGGTGGTGGGCATCATCATCGCCCTCGTGGTGAACGCCGGGGCGGGCATTGGCGGCTAATCAGCCTGATCTGCCCATTGCCTATTACGAGACGCTGGACTCCACCAATGAGGAGGCCAAGCGTCAGGCTCTCGCGGGCGCAACCGGTCCCCAGTGGATCGTTGCGCGCCGCCAGAGCAGCGGGCGCGGCCGGCGCGGGCGTCCCTGGGCGTCCGAAACCGGAAATCTCTTCACCACCGGGCTCTACCGGCTTGATTGTGATCCGGCGCGCGCGGCGCAATTGTCTTTCGCCGCCGCACTGGCGGTTGGCGATGTGTGCGCCAGCGTCATCGATCCCGAACGGGTCCGTCTGAAATGGCCCAATGACGTTCTGGTCGGTGGGCGCAAGATCAGCGGCATCCTGCTCGAATCCGGCCAGCACGCGCATGGCGGCTTGTGGCTTGCAGTCGGGATCGGGATCAATCTCGCCCACCATCCTGAAGACTCAGAACGACCCGCAACGGATTTGAGCGCCCAGGGCGCTGACATCAGTGTCGAAACCGCGGCGAAGCGCTTGTCCCGACGGTTTGACCACTGGCTCAATCGCTGGGCCCAGGATGGTTTCACGCCGATCCGGGAAGCCTGGCTGTCCCGGGTTCATGGCCTGGGCGAGCGCTGTGTGGTCCGGCTCGATCACGAGACGCTGGAAGGCGTCTTCGCGGATCTCGGCCCGGACGGCTCGCTGCGTCTTGATTTGAAAGATGGCGGCCGGCGCTTTATCTCGGCGGGTGATGTGTTTTTTCCCGGCGCGCCGTCCTGACGCGCCGTCTTCAGGAGCCTTCCATGCTTCTCGCGATCGACTGCGGCAACACCAACACCCTGTTCGCGGTGCATGACGGCGCTGGCTGGCGCGCGCAATGGCGCACCGCCACCTATTCCACGCGCACAGCGGATGAGTATGCGGTCTGGCTGCAGCAATTGCTTCAACTCCAGGGGCTTAGTCTTGAGGACCTGAAGGGGTGCGTGATCTCCTCGGTGGTGCCGCAATCGCTGTTCAACCTGCGCAATCTGGCGCGTCGCTATATCGGCTCGGAGCCAGTCGTGGTGGGGGATGCGCATGTGGATTTGGGCGTGGGGGTGAACCTGCCGCGTCCGGAAGAGGCGGGTGCGGACCGTCTGGTGAACGCGCTTGGCGGCCGCGTCGTCT
The DNA here is from genome assembly GCF_002433705.1 of Oceanicaulis sp. UBA6590. NCBI lineage: Bacteria > Pseudomonadati > Pseudomonadota > Alphaproteobacteria > Maricaulales > Maricaulaceae > Oceanicaulis > Oceanicaulis sp. UBA6590. The sequence continues at coordinate 77,276 of NZ_DJIQ01000027.1, read as the reverse complement.
ATGACGGCGCGATGATCATTGTGGACTCCGGGACCGCCACCACATTCGACGTTGTGTCGGCGGACGGCAATTTCGAAGGCGGCGTCATCGCCCCGGGGATCAACCTGTCGATGCAGGCGCTGCACCAGGCTGCAGCGCGCCTGCCGCGCATCGCTATCGAGAAACCTCAACGGGTTATGGGCAAGGATACGGTCGGCGCCATGCAGTCGGGTGTGTTCTGGGGCTATGTCGATCTCATTGATGGGCTTGTGACGCGGCTGAAAGCCGAGTACGGCCAACCCATGACTGTTATAGCAACCGGCGGCGTTGTCTCCCTGTTCGAGGGCGCAGCCCGGACGATCGACCATTACGACCCCGACCTGACCATGCGGGGCCTCCTGGAAATCTGGAAACGCAATGCGCCGCAAGGCGAGGGGATGCACGCAGAGTGACCCAGGACGACAACGCACTCTATTTCGTACCGCTGGGCGGTTCGGGCGAGATCGGCATGAATCTGAACCTTTACGGGTTCGGACCTGAAGAAGACCGCAAATGGATCATCGTCGATTGCGGCGTGACCTTTGGCGATCTGACCACGCCGGGCGTCGATATCATCACGCCGGATCCGCGCTTCATCGTTGAACGCAAGCACCAGCTCTTGGGCATTGTTCTGACCCACGCCCATGAAGACCATATGGGCGCAGTGGCGCATCTGTGGCGACAGCTTGAATGCCCGATCTACGCCACGCCCTTTACCGCCTGGCTGATGCGGGACCGGCTGGCCGAACACGGCTTGCTGGGCGAAGCGGAATTGCACGAGATCGGCCTGCATTCGCGGTTCGAGCTCGGCCCGTTCGACATGCAGCTGGTGACGCTGACCCACTCCATTCCCGAACCCAACGGCCTGATCATCCGCACCCCGGTCGGCACGGTCTTGCACACTGGCGACTGGAAGATCGATCCCGAGCCCCTGATCGGCAATTCCACCGATGTGGCCGCTCTGGAAGCGGCTGGTGAAGAGGGCGTGATGGCGATGGTGTGTGACAGCACCAATGTCTTCACCGAGGGCGAGTCCGGCTCTGAAGCCGATGTGCGCGACAATCTCATTGAACTCGTCGGACAACAGGAAGGCCGCGTCGCCATCGCCGCCTTCGCCTCCAATGTCGCCCGTCTCGAAACCGCGATCCGCGCCGGCGAAGCCAATGGCCGCCGTGTCTGCCTTGTCGGTCGATCCATGCACCGCATGACCCAGGCCGCGAAAGCGGTGGGCCTTCTGGCCGATTGCCAGCCTTTCATCGAGGAAGAGGAAATCGGCTATTTCCCGCCCGACAAGGTGCTGCTCCTGTGCACGGGTTCCCAGGGCGAGCCGCGTGCGGCGCTGTCGCGCATTGCTGAAGGCTCGCATCGCAATGTCACGCTCAACAAGGGTGACAGCGTGATTTTCTCATCCCGGATCATACCGGGCAATGAGCGCGGCATCTTTGACCTGATGAACCGGCTGGCCGAGCGAGGCGTGAAGATCATCACCGAGCGTGACGAGCATATTCACGTCTCCGGCCACCCGTGCCGCGACGAGCTGCGCCAGATGTACGCCTGGGCGAAGCCCAGGACCGCCATCCCGGTGCACGGCGAATATCGCCATCTGGTGGAACATGCCCAGCTGGCGCGCGACCTTCAGGTGCCCAACGCCATCGTCCCGCGCAATGGTTCGATCATCCGCATCACTCAGGACGGCGCGTCTATCGTGGATGAAGCCCCGGCGGGCCGCATGCATGTGGACGGCAATTTCCTGGTCGATGCGGATGCAGAGTCCATCAAGGAACGCCGCCGCATGGCCTATAACGGCCATCTGACCGTGGCGGCAGTGCTGGCCGATGGCAATCTGGTGTCTGAGATCGATGTGCGCGCCATGGGCGTGGCTTCGACCTATGAATACGATCTCGATGACTTCCTCGATGATCTGGCCGAAGCCGCCGAGGCTGCCTTCAAGCGTCTGGATCGCCGGGACCGGCGTGACCCGGCTGCGGTTGAGGAAGCCATTCGACGTGGCGTGCGTCGTGAAGCCAGTCGCATCTGGGGCAAGAAACCCCATGTGGAAGCCATTGTATTGACCGCCTGATCGGGGAGCCAGTGATGAAGCTTGGACGTTTGAACCATGTGGGCGTGGCGACGCCGGACGTTGAAGCGGCCGCCAAGGTCTATGCTGACCTGTATGGCGTCACCGATCGGACCGAGGCCAAGGATTTCCCGAATCTGGGCGTTCGCGTGGTCTTCGTGACGCTGCCGAACATGCAGATTGAGCTGATCGAGCCTCTGGGCGATCAGAGCCCGATCCACAAGTTTCTCGAGAAAAACCCCAAGGGCGGCCAGCACCATATGTGTTTCGAGGTCGCTGACATCATCAAGGCCCGCGACGCCATGGTGGAGCGCGGCGCGAGCGTGCTGGGCACGGGCGAACCCTATATCGGCGCCCATGGCGTACCGGTGATCTTCGTCCATCCCAAGGATACGGGCGGGGTGCTGGTTGAGCTGATGCAGGACCCGGCGCTTTACGAAGGTGAGGGCGGTCATTGAGACGGATCGCCGAATACGCCCTCCTGGGCTTCGTCTTCGTGATCTGGATCGCCCAGGGCTTCCTGCCCGACCGTGGCGTCGGGATCGTGACGGGCGTTGTTATCTATCTCATTTCCTGGTGGATGCTGTTTCTCGGCTCGCTGCCGCTTCAGGTGCGCGGACAGTTCGAGGATGGCGAGATCGTTGAAGGCTCTGAGCCGGGCGCGCCGGTGTCACCCCGCATCAAGGAGAAGATGTGGCTCGCCGCCGTTCTCGCAGCCGGGGTCTGGCTGGTGCTGTTCTGCATCCTGGAGTTCGGGCTGATCAGTCTGGATGCTCTGCCTTGGGGGCCGCAATTCGTCGAGTACGAATAGGTTCAGCTTTCATCCGTATCCTGCTTGGACATTCTGGCGTGCTCCCAGCTCATCAACAGGACGCCGGCAAAGACCACGGCGAAGCCTGCGAGATGGATCCAGCGGAACGCTTCACCCAGCAGAATGTAGGACAGGACCAGCGCCGAGACGGGCATGACGCCCATGAAGGCGGCCGCCGTTGAGCCCTCGGCTTTCTGAACGCCCGCGTACCAGAGCCAGCTGCCAAGGGCGAGCGTACCCACGCCATACCAGATCAATGCGGTCCACACCCCGGCGTCAAAATCCTGCGGCGTGAAGTTCGGCCATTGCCAGATTGCGAGCGGGATGAAGAGCGGGATGGAGAGGGCGGAGGCGAGAAACGTCACCAGCAGCGGATCGATGGACCGGGTCAGGGTCTTGCCCACCAGCGTGTAGGTGCTTTCACAGCACACGGCCGCAAATACCAGAGCGCCGCCCAGAAGCGCGCCTTCTGTCTCGTTCAGTGAGGCGCCGAGCTGCAGGATCAGGACGCCCAGAACGGCGAGGGCGATGGCGCTCAGCTTCCGCCAGCTGGCCTGGTCGCCCAGAAACAGCATGGAGGCGGCTGCGGTGACGGCGGGCGTCGTGCTCATCACGATGGCGCCCGTAACACCTGAGGCGAGGCGCATGCCGTAGAGCATGAAGGCGGAGAATCCGACCATGCCGAAAACCGCGATCAGACCGATGCGGACCCAGTCTCCGCGACTGATCTTGTAGATTTCCTCGCGCTTGAACCAGGCGGCGGGCGCCAGAAACAACGCGCCGAGCCCGACCCGGAAGAGTGAGGCGATGAAGACCGGCGCCGCCTGGGTGACGATCTTGCTGACCGGCGTCGCCGAGCCGAACATCGCCATGCCGGTGAAGAGCCGGCCAATTGTCAGCCCGTTTGCTGTCGAGGAGGAGGCGGGTGTCTCAGGGCCTTCGCTCATGAGCGGGTCTCTTTGCCGGACGCCATGTGAGTTCACCCGCACGGGACGCGCAGGGATGGCTTGTTCTTAGGCAACGCTAAGTCTAATCGTGGGGTTCCGCAGTTTTTCATTCACGCCGGATTCTTCCCCATGCGCCTGTCCCGCTATTTCCTGCCCGTCCTGAAGGAAACCCCGTCTGACGCGCAGATCGTCTCTCACCAGCTCATGTTGCGCGCCGGCATGATCCGCCAGGAAGCGGCGGGGATTTACGCCTGGTTGCCGCTGGGCCTACGGGTGCTGCGCAAGATCGAAAAGATCGTTCGGGAAGAACAGGATCGCGCCGGGGCGATCGAGCTTCTGATGCCGACCTTGCAGCCTGCAGATCTCTGGCGCGAGAGCGGCCGCTATGATGATTACGGCAAGGAGATGCTGCGCATTGTCGACCGCCATGAGCGCGATCTTCTTTACGGACCCACCAACGAAGAGATGATCACGGAGATCTTCCGTGGCTATTGCCGCTCCTACAAGGACCTCCCGAAGATTCTCTATCATATCCAGTGGAAGTTCCGCGACGAGATCCGTCCCCGCTTCGGCGTCATGCGTGGTCGCGAATTCCTGATGAAGGACGCCTATTCTTTCGATCTTGATTATGAAGGCACTGTAAGGGCTTACAACAAGATGTTCGTAGCCTACCTCAATACGTTTGCGCGTATGGGGCTCAAATCCGTGCCCATGCGCGCCGACACAGGTCCCATTGGCGGCAAGCTGTCTCACGAATTCATCATCCTGGCGGAAACCGGCGAGAGCGAGGTGTTCTGCGACTCCCGTCTCGTGGACATGCCCGCGCCGGGCGAGGTCGATTTTGACGGCGATCTGCAGCCCTATGTGGATCAGCGCACGGCGCTCTACGCCGCGACCGAGGAAATGCACGACGCAGCCCGGTTCGAGGCTGAGGTGCCTGAGGAGCGGCGTCTCTCCGCGCGCGGCATCGAAGTGGGCCATATCTTCAATTTCGGAACCAAGTATTCCGATCCGATGAAAGCCCAGGTCGCGGGCCCCGATGGCAAGGAGACGGCGGTCCATATGGGCTCTTACGGCGTGGGCGTGTCTCGTCTTCTGGGCGCGATCATCGAAGCCAGCCATGACGAGAATGGCGTGATCTGGCCTGAAGCCGTCGCGCCTTTCGGCGCTGGCGTGATCAATATGCGCGCCGGTGACGCCGATTGTGCGAAAGCGGCGGACGAGATCTACACCAAGCTCGATGCGGCCGGGCTCGAGCCTTTGCTCGACGACACCGCAGCCAGCGCAGGCGCGAAATTCGCAACCATGGATCTGATTGGCGTGCCCTATCAGGTGATCGTGGGGCCGCGCGGCCTGAAGGAAGGCAAGGCCGAGGTGAAGATCCGCGCCAGCGGCGAGCGCCACGAACTCAGCCTCGAGGACGCCGTCAATCGCCTTGTGGAGGGCGCGTTCAAGTGAGTTCAGACGCCGCCGCGACCGAAGCCGCCCCGCAATCGGGCGCGGCGCCGTTCTCCCGCTATGAATTCCTGTTGGCGTTCAAGTATCTGCGGGCCCGGCGCAAGCATGGCGGCGTGACCTTGATCTCGGTGATCTCCTTTGTGGGGATCATGCTGGCGGTGGCGGTTCTGATCACGGTGATGAGCGTGATGAACGGCTTCCGGCACGAATTGCTGACCCGGCTGCTGGGCGTTCAGCCGCATGTCTACGTCATGGTTCCTGCGGACCAGGGCGAGCTGTCGCGGACGCTGGCGGACCGGATCCGCGCGCTGGATGGCGTGCGTCAGGCCGGACCTGTGGCGACCGGGCAGGCGCTTGTCACCTCCGGCCGCTCGGCGGCGTTCGCCTCTGTGTCAGGCGTTCGCCCCGAGGACCTCGCTCGATTTGATCTGATTACGGGCGCGCACGGTGCGGATGATGCGGGCGGCGGTCTGGCGGCCGGCTCGATTGATCGGTTCGGCGAAGGCCGCAATGGCGGCGACGTCATCATCATGGGGACGGTGATGGCCAATCAGCTCGGCGTCGGGGTCGGCGATCAGGTGACGCTGGTCTCGCCTCAGGGCGCCACGACGGCGCTCGGCATGACGCCGCGCTCCAAGCGCTACACCATTGGTGGACTGTTGAGCGTCGGCGTTCAGGATCTGGACCAGGTCCTCATCTACATGCCGCTGGATCAGGCGTCCCTGTTCTTCAATAAGCCCGCACAGGGTGAATATATCGATGTGCGCATCGCCAATCCCGATGCGCCCGAACCGGTCATGGAACAGATCCGGGCCATGGCGCCGCAGGGCGCCGTCATCTTTGACTGGCGGCGACAGAACCAGGCTTTCTGGAATGCGCTGCAGGTGGAACGCGTCGCCATGCGTCTGATCCTGTCCGCCATCGTCCTGATCGCGGCGATGAACATCATTTCAGGCCTTGTGATGCTGGTGAAGAACAAGACCAAGGATATCGCCATCCTGCGCACAATGGGGGCCAGTCAGGGCGCGGTCATGCGGATCTTCCTGATTGCAGGCGCCGCCGTGGGCGTGCTGGGCACGCTGGCCGGGATTGCGCTCGGTCTGCTCGCTGTCATCGGTATTGGTCCCCTGCAGGATTTCGTCAGCTGGGTCAGCGGTGTGAATGTCTTCGATCCCAGTGTCTATTCGCTTTACCGCCTGCCGGCGCGGCTTGATTGGGGCGAGGTGGCCTTCGTGTCCTTCTGGGGCTTCTTCACCTCGCTGATCGCAACCCTGGCGCCAAGCTGGCGCGCGGGCCGCATCGACCCCGTGGAGGCGCTGCGTTATGAGTAAGCCGGCGCTGTCCCTGCGCGGGATCACCCGCATCTATGAAACCGAGGGCGAGCGTTTGGAGGTTCTGACCGACGCGGATCTCGACCTCAATGCCGGCGAGCTCGTCGGCCTGGTCGGGCCGTCCGGCTCAGGCAAGTCCTCGCTGCTTCATGCCGCGGCGCTTCTTGAGGCGCCGAATGCGGGCGAAGTCTGGATTGGCGGCCAGAATGGACTGGCCTTGTCGGAGCGTGAACGCACCGCACTGCGTCGTCGGGAAGTGGGTTTTGTCTATCAATTCCACCACTTGCTGCCCGAACTTGATGCGCTTGATAACGTGGCGCTGCCGCGCATGATTGCGGGCGCCAGCCAGAAGGCGGCGCGGGATGCGGCTGAGGTCCAGCTCGCTGCGCTGGGTCTGGCTGGACGACTTCATCACCGTCCGGGACAATTGTCGGGCGGGGAGCAGCAGCGTGTCGCGATAGCACGGGCCCTGGTGAATGAACCGCGCATCCTGCTGGCCGACGAACCCACGGGCAATCTTGATCCGGCCACATCCGATCAGGTGTTTGAAGCGCTGGCCCGGGCGTGCCGGGAAGCCGGGGCGGCGGCCCTGATCGCGACGCACAATCATGAACTCGCCGGACGCATGGACCGGGTCGTGACCCTGGATCAGGGGCGCGTGGTGGCGTGGGCGGACGCCTGAGCTGGGCTCAAACTTCGTTCTTCAAATGTTCCAAGTGGCGGTTTTTCCGCAGCTTTCCGAGCCGAATCAAAATCTGCTTGACGCGCGGAACAAAAGCAGAAAACATGCAATGGAACAAAACAGGAATAGCTGCGTTAGATGCAGCTGATCAAGGAGTTGTCCCATGCGTAACCTGATCGAAGATATGACCTCCGCCGCTGTCATCGTCGGCTTTATCGCTGTCGCGCTCAGCCTCTCAGCGGCACTCGCGGGCTGACCTTTATGCAAGGCGGGGTCTACACTGAGGACCTGATTCCGCCTGATCTGGAGCGCCTGCCGTGAGCGATGCCCCCTTTGTCCATCTGCGTGTCCGATCGCCGTACTCGCTTCTGGAGGGGGCGATCCGCATCAAGGAGACGGCGGCGCTGTGCAAAACCTTCTCCATGCCCGCCGCGGCGCTGACCGACAGCAACAATCTGTTCGGCGCGCTCGAATTCTCTGAGGTTCTTTCCGGTGAGGGCGTGCAGCCCATTATCGGAGTTACGCTCTCTATCCAGGTGGAGGAGCCGCGTCCGGGCGAACGCTCTCGTCCTGACGGCACGCTGGTGCTTCTGGCGCAATCAGAGCTGGGCTACGCCAATCTGATGAAGCTGTCCTCGGCCGCTTATCTGGACGTCGCCGCGACCGATGAGCCTCATGTTCCGATCGACAGGGTGCTCGAGCACAGCGACGGACTGATCTGTCTGACGGGCGGGTTTGACGGCGTGCTGAACCGTTTTGTCTGCGCCGGTCGCACAGGACCCGCGCAGGAGCTTCTCGACCGGCTGCGGGCGCGCTTCCCGGATCGGCTTTATCTCGAACTTCAACGTCATGGCCGCGCCGATGACGTCACGGCCGAGGACTGGCTTGTGGATCGCGCCTATGCGCTGGATCTGCCGCTCGTGGCGACCAATGAGCCGCATTTTCCCCGGTCCGAGCTCTATCAGGCCCATGATGCGCTGCTGTGCATCTCCGAAGGCGCTTATGTCAGCATGGAGGATCGGCGCAAGCTGACGGCCGAGCATGATTTCAAATCCGGCGCCGCCATGGCGGACCGGTTCGCCGATCTGCCTGAGGCCATCGCCAACACGGTCGAGATCGCGCAGCGCTGCGCCTTCCGTCCCCGGACCTCCAAACCCATTCTTCCGAGCTTTCCAACCGAAGGGGATCGCAACGAAGCAGAAGAATTACGCGCCCGCTCTATTGCCGGGCTGGAAGACCGTCTGTCCAAGATCGAGCTCGCCGATACCCGCGAGGCCTATTTCGAGCGTCTTGATTACGAGCTCGGGATTATCGAGCGGATGGGGTTCCCGGGCTACTTCCTGATCGTGTCCGACTTCATCCAGTGGGCGAAGGCCCATGACATCCCGGTCGGGCCGGGACGGGGCTCAGGCGCAGGTTCACTGGTCGCCTGGGCGCTGACCATCACGAACCTGGATCCTCTGCGCTTCGGCCTGCTGTTCGAACGCTTCCTGAACCCAGAACGGGTGTCGATGCCCGACTTCGACGTCGACTTCTGTCAGGACCGTCGCGGCGAGGTCATCCGCTATGTGCAGGAGCGCTACGGTCAGGACCGGGTGGCCCAGATCATCACCTTCGGCACCCTGCAGGCGCGCGCCGTGGTGCGCGATGTGGGGCGGGTGCTGCAATTGCCCTTTGGTCTGGTGGACCGGATCGCCAAGCAGGTGCCGAACAATCCCGCCCAGCCCATCACGCTGGCCGAAGCGGTGAAGACCGAACCCAAGCTTCAGGAAATGCAGCGCAATGACGAGATGGTGGATCGTCTCATCAATGTGGCGCTGCAGCTGGAGGGGCTGTTCCGGAACGCGTCGACCCACGCCGCCGGCGTGGTGATCGGCGACCGTCCGCTGACCGAACTCGTTCCGCTCTATCAGGATCCGCGTTCGGACCTGCCGGCCACCCAGTTCAACATGAAATGGGTGGAGCCGGCCGGGCTCGTGAAGTTCGACTTTCTGGGGCTGAAAACCCTCACCGTGATCTCGCGCGCCCTGAGCTATATCGAGAGCGCGGGTCTTGACCGCCCCGATATGGACGCGATCAGCCTCACCGACCCCGCGACCTACGAGCTTCTGGGCGTGGGCGCGTCCATCGGCGTGTTCCAGCTTGAAAGTACGGGCATGCGCGACACGCTGCGCAAGCTCAAGCCTGACAGCATCGAGGACATCATCGCGCTGATCTCGCTTTATCGGCCGGGGCCGATGAAGAATATCGACGTGTATGTGGACCGGAAATTCGGCCGCGCCGAGCCCGACTACCTGCATCCGGATCTCGAACCCGTCCTGAAGGAGACCTACGGGGTCATCATCTATCAGGAACAGGTGATGCAGATCGCCCAGATCCTGTCCGGCTACTCGCTTGGGGAGGCCGACCTTCTTCGCCGCGCCATGGGCAAGAAGAAGAAGGAGGAGATGGACCAGCAGCGCGTGCGCTTCAATGAAGGGGCGGAAAAGCGCGGCGTCTCGCGCGAGAAGGCGAATTACATCTTCGACCTTGTGGCCGAGTTCGCGGGCTACGGCTTCAACAAGTCGCACGCCGCCGCCTACGCCCTCATCGCCTATCAGACGGGCTGGCTGAAGGCCAACCATCCCGCCGCCTTTATGGCGGGCCTGATGAGTCTGGATAGCGCGAACACCGAAAAGCTCGCGGTCTTCTTTCAGGAGGCCAAGCGGATCGGGCTGGAGGTGCTCCCCCCGGATGTGAATGCGTCCGAAGCGGATTTCTCGCTCGAAGATGGCAAGATCCGCTATGCGCTCGGCGCCATCCGCAATGTGGGCTATTCGGCGATGGAGCATGTGGCCGCCGTCCGGAAGGCGGGCGGTCCCTTCAGGGACGTCTTCGACTTCGCCGAGCGGGTCGATCCGCGTCAGGTCAACAAACGCGCCTTTGAAAATCTGGCGCGTGCAGGCGCCTTTGATACGCTGGAGCCGGATCGCGCCAAGGCGCTGGCCTCGGCGGAGATTCTGCTCTCGGTGTCCCAGAACGCCCAGTCCGAGCGCGACAGCGCGCAAGCCTCGCTCTTCGGCGGTGGCGGTGAGGGCGGCGGAACCAAGTTGGAGCGGCCCAACCTGCCCGAGCCTGAGCCCTGGGATCCCGTCCGTCGTCTTGATGAAGAGCTGGCGGCGATCGGCTATTACCTGTCCGGCCACCCGCTCGATGACATGATGCCCGCTCTGGGCCGTCGCGGCGTGGTGGTGTTCGCCGATCTGCCGTCCAAGGCGGCGGAGGGCGCGCGCGCAGCCCGTCTGGCCGCTGTCGTGCGGCGACGGCAGGAGAAGGTCTCCCAACGCTCGGGCGAGAAATTCGCCTTCGTCACGCTCTCTGACCCGTCCGGCGAGTTCGAGGCGCTGGTCCCCCCCAAGGTCTTGCGCGAGATTCGCGACGTTATCGAGCCGGGCGCGTCCGTTCTGGTCAACGCCAAGATCGAGGCCCAGGATGAAGGTTTGCGCCTCATCATTGATGGGGCGGATACGATTGATCCGTTTGCGGCCGAGCATATCGGGCAGGGGCTCAAGATCCGGGTCGGAGAGCCCGCCGCGCTAGAGCCCCTGCGCAAGAGAATTGATCGGGCGAATGACCGGGAGGGCGCGGTGAAGGGGTCGATCCACCTTATTGTCCCGCTGTCGGATGGTCGGCTTGCAGAGCTCAGACTGCCCGGGCGTCATGCCGTTGACCCCGCCGCCCGCGCTGCGGTGAAGGCCGTGGCGGGTGTTCTCGAGGTGGAAACGCTCTAACGCGCCGCGCTTGGATGTCCTAGCTGAAAAAGTCGGCTCGGCTCTGCGTCAAAGGCGGAAAACTCCGCTCTCATGGCTTGCGGCAAAGCCCTCATGCCCGTATAAGCGCGCCCGATCCCGCACGCGGAGCTTCGGCTTTTCATGGTGAAAAGTCGCTCCGGTGTCGCAAGTCGTGCCTGAAAACCGCTTCCGGTTCTGGGCATGAGGCGCGGCTCCGCTCCGTGGAGGCCAACCGGAAAAGGACCCGAAATCATGGCTCTTCCTGAATTCTCCATGCGCCAGCTGCTTGAAGCCGGCTGTCACTTTGGTCACCAGACCCACCGTTGGAACCCGAAGATGAAGGAATACATCTTCGGCGAACGCGCCAACATCCACATCATCGATCTGTCCCAGACCGTTCCGATGCTGCACCAGGCCCTGGTGAAGGTGCGTGAAGTCGCCGCCAAGGGCGGTCGCGTTCTGTTCGTGGGCACCAAGCGTCAGGCCGCCGAGCCGATCTCTCAGGCGGCGTCGCGCTGCGCGCAATACTACATGAACCACCGCTGGCTGGGCGGCACGCTCACCAACTGGCAGACCATTTCCAAGTCCATCGCGCGTCTGCGCGAGCTGGAGTCCCTGCTGGACGCCGAAGGCGGCCCGACCGGTCTGACCAAGAAGGAAATCCTGATGCTGACCCGCGAGCGCGAGAAGCTTGAACGCTCTCTCGGCGGCATCAAGGAAATGGGCGGCACCCCGGACCTGATGTTCGTGATCGACACCAACAAGGAGTCCATCGCCATCCAGGAAGCCAAGCGCCTGGGCATCCCGGTCGTCGCCGTGGTCGACACCAACTGCGATCCCGATCCGATCGATTTCCCGATCCCGGGCAATGACGACGCCTCCCGCGCCCTGTCGCTGTACTGCGACCTGATCGCTGACGCCGTTCTGGACGGCATCTCCGACAGCCAGGCCGCTCTGGGCATGGATCTGGGCGAATCTGACATGCCGAGCGACGTCGTGCTGGGCCTGGAAGAGGGTGAAGCCGCCTCTGAAGAACCCAAGGCCGAAGAAGCTGTCGCTGTCGAAGCGCCGGCTGAAGACGCCAAATCCTAATAGCGCCAAAGCGCGATCCAAGGAGACCTCCCCATGGCTCAGATCACCGCCGCTCTCGTCAAAGAGCTCCGCGACAAATCCGGCGCGGGCATGATGGACGCCAAGAAGGCGCTTGTGGAAGTTGACGGCGACATGGAAGCCGCCATCGACTGGCTGCGCAAGAAAGGCCTGTCCAAGGCCGCCAAGAAGGCTGACCGCGTCGCCGCTGAAGGCCTGGTGGCCGTCAAGGCTGAAGAGCGTGGCGCCGGCATGGCCGCTGCTGCGGTTGAAGTGAACGCTGAAACCGACTTCGTGGCCCGGAACGAGCTGTTCCAGAAAGCCGTCGCTGAAGTTGCGGGCCTCGCGATCAATGCGGGCGACCTCGAAGCGCTCAAATCGGCTCAGACCTCTGCCGGCAAGTCCGTCGAAGACACCATGACCGACCTGATCGCCAAGATCGGCGAAAACATGTCGGTGCGTCGCGTCGAAACCCTGTCCGTGGATCCGGGCGTTGTGGCCGCTTACGTGCACAACGCAGCGGGCGACGGCATGGGCAAGATCGGCGTTCTGGTCGCGCTGAAGTCTGAAGGCGACAAGGCCGTTCTGGCCGAGCTGGGCCGCAAGATCGCGATGCACGTCGCGGCGGCGTCTCCGGCAGCGGCTCTGGCCGTCCATGAGGGCGAGCTGGACCAGGCTGTGGTCGAGAAAGAGCGTGAAGTGTTCGCGGGCCAGGCTCGTGAATCCGGCAAGCCCGAGCAGATAATCGAGAAGATGGTCGAAGGCCGCCTGCGCAAATTCTACGAAGAAGTCGTGCTTCTCAAGCAGGTCTTCGTGTTCGACACCGACAAGACCGTTGGCGAAGCCGTGAAAGCAGCTGAAGCCGAGGCGGGCGCCCCGATTGAACTGACCGGCTTTGTCCGCATGGTTCTGGGCGAAGGCGTCGAGAAGAAAGAAGAAGACTTCGCCGCAGAAGTCGCAGCCGTCGCCAAAGGCTAAGATTTTCGGCCCGGGCTTGTGTATACACGTCCGGGCCGGATTCCATCTGAAGACAGCATTCATGCGGAGATTGCCGTGACTGACACCGAGGACCGACCGTCAAAAACGCCTAAGGGCCCGTACAAACGGGTGCTTTTGAAGGTTTCCGGTGAAGCCCTGATGGGCGATCAGCCCTACGGCATCGACATGAACACCGCCGATCGCATCGCCCGCGAAGTGGGTGAGGCGGTTGAAGCCGGTTACGAGCTTTGCCTCGTGATCGGCGGCGGGAATATTTTTCGCGGCCTCACCGCCGCCGCCAAGGGCATGGAACGCGCCGCAGCCGACTATATGGGCATGCTGGCGACCGTGATGAACGCCCTGGCCATGCAGACCGCGCTCGAGCGCGTCGGCGTGCAAACCCGCGTCCAGTCCGCCATTCCCATGACCACGGTGTGCGAGCCCTATATCCGCCGCCGCGCCGTGCGCCATATGGAACGCGGTCGCGTGGTGATCTTTGCGGCCGGCACGGGCAATCCGTTTTTCACCACCGATACGGCGGCGGCGCTGCGCGCTGCCGAGATGGGGTGTGACGCCTTGTTCAAAGGCACCAGCGTGGATGGCGTCTATGATGATGACCCGCGCAAGAATCCGCAGGCCGAACGGTTTGAACGCCTTGACTATATCGACGTTCTGGCGCGCGATCTGAAAGTTATGGATGCATCGGCGGTGACGCTGATGCGCGACAACCAGATACCGATCGTGGTCTTCAACATTCGTGAGCAGGGCGGTCTCGCCCGGGTTCTGGATGGCGAGGGCGTCTGCACGGTCGTGGGCGGCTAAGACGCGCCCGATACATAAAGGGGAGACACGGACATGTCCGGTTTCGACATCAAAGACATCGAGCGCCGCATGGATGGCGCGATTGACTCGCTGAAGAAGGAATTCGGCGGTCTGCGCACGGGCCGCGCCAGCGCGAGCCTGCTCGACCCGATCAAGGTCGAGGCCTATGGCGCGCTGACCCCGATCAACCAGGTCGGCAATGTGTCGGTCCCCGAACCGCGCATGGTCACGATCAGCGTTTGGGACAAAACCCTGGTCGGCGCTGTGGAGAAAGCGATTCGCAATTCCTCGCTGGGTCTGAACCCGGTGTCTGAAGGCGAGACCTTGCGCATCCCGATCCCGCCGCTCAATGAAGAGCGCCGTGTCGAACTCGCCAAAACCGCCGGTTCTTATGCCGAGAATGCCCGCATCGCCGTGCGCAATGTGCGTCGCGACGGCATGGACCAGCTCAAGAAGGACGAGAAAGACGGCGAGATCAGCGAAGACCAGCACAAGAAGCTGGCGGACCAGATCCAGAAGCTGACCGATACCAAGGTCGCCGCCATTGATGCGCTGCTGAAGACCAAGCAGGAAGAAATCACTCAGGTCTGATTGGACGGGCGCTCGATCTGAGCGCCCTGTGACGGCGGGAGGGCCGTTCCCATGAGCGAGACCGAACCGTTCGGCCCGACGCCGCAGCACGTCGCCATCATCATGGATGGCAATGGACGCTGGGCGGCGTCGCGGGGCCGTCCGCGCGCCTTTGGTCATCGCAAGGGGGTTGAAGCGGTTCGTGAGGCGGTGCGCGCCGCCGGTGAACTGGGCGTGCGCCATCTCACCCTGTTCAGTTTCTCGACCGAGAACTGGAGCCGGCCCGCTGCGGAAGTGGAAGCGCTGTTCGAGCTTTTGCGCCGGTTCGTGGCGGCCGATCTGGACCGCCTTCACGCCGAGGGCGTGAGAGTGCGCGTTCTGGGGCGCCGTGAAGGTCTCAGCGAGGAGCTTCTCAAGCTCATCGAGACCGTTGAGACCCGGACAGAGGCGAATGACGCCTTCTCTCTCAACATCGCATTCAATTACGGCGGACGTGATGAGATCGTCCGCGCCGCGCGTCGCGCCGCCGTTGCGCTTGACGGGGACCTTTCCGCGCTGACCGAAGCTGATTTCGGTCAGTATCTCGATACGGCGGCTCTGCCTGATCCGGACCTCGTGATCCGGACCAGCGGCGAGTATCGAATCTCGAACTTCCTGCTCTGGCAGGCGGCTTATGCCGAGTTTGTCTTCATGGACATTCTCTGGCCCGATTTCGACAAAGCCGCTTTCCAGCGTGCGATCGCTGAATTTGCGAGTCGCGATCGCCGCTATGGCGGCGTGCGTCATGGCTGAAGACCCCTCGACCGAGCCGCCCATCAACCCGTCAAGATTGAGGCGGGGCGACCCGATGTTCTCACGCCGGGTGCTGTCGGCGCTGGTGCTGGCGCCGGTCGCGATCGGCATGATCCTCTGGGGCGGGGTGGCCTTTTCCATCTTCATCGCGGCTTTCGCCGCCGCCATGGCCTGGGAATGGGTGCGGATGTCAGATCGTGATGCGCCTCCACGCGCCTTCGCCATTGCCACGGGCACGGCGGTGGGCGGCGTGTTGCTGGCGAGTGAGCTCGAGCTTTATGGCGCAGCAGTCTGGATCGCGGCGGGCGCTCTGGCGGCCTATCTGGACCGCAAGCCGCGCGAGCGCGGTCTCGAGGCCCTGTTCGGGGTCGCCTATGTCGCGCTGGCCGCTGCAGTCCTCGCCGTACTGCGTACGGACGACATGGCCGGACTCGCCGGCATCGTCTTTCTGATCAGCGTGGTCTGGGCGGCGGACACCTTCGCCTATCTGGCCGGCTCCTGGCTGGGCGGGTGGAAGCTGCTTCCGGCCGCCAGCCCGAACAAGACCTGGTCCGGACTGGTGGCCGGGCTGGCCTTTGGCGTGATCGCCGGCGCCTTCGCCGCCTGGTGGGCCGGATGGGATCCGCGTCATGGCGCGCTTCTGGCGGCGCCCACGGCTGTGGCGGCGGTGGCGGGCGATCTGCTGATGTCGCTGGCCAAGCGTCGGTTCGGCGTCAAGGATGCGGGTACGGTGATACCCGGCCATGGCGGCGTGCTTGATCGCGTGGACGCCCTGATGATGGCCGCTTTGTTCGCCGGCGTCTGGTCCCTGTTCGGACCAGGCGGATGGCCGGGAGGAAGCGCATGAGCGCGCGGAAAGTCACAATCCTCGGCGCGACCGGATCGGTAGGGCGGGCGACGCTGGATCTGATTGAGCGCGCGCCGGAGGGCGCCTTCGAGATCGTCGCGCTGACGGCGAACACTCAGGCCGATGAGCTGGCGCAACTCGCAATCCGGACGGGCGCACGATTCTGTGCGGTCGCCGCGCCAGAAGCCGGATCGGCGCTGGAGGCGGCGCTGAAAGGCACAGCCATCCGCTCGGGCGCAGGACCTGACGCCATCTGCGAAGCGGCGCGTCTGTCTGCGGACTGGGTGATGGCGGCCATTGTGGGAGCGGCTGGCTTGCCGCCGACCCTGGAAGCGGTCAAGCGCGGCGCGGCCGTGGCCTTCGCCAACAAGGAAGCCCTTGTGTGTGCGGGCGATCTCTTCATGCGTGCGGCGCGTGACGCCGGCGCGCGCCTGTTGCCGGTGGATTCCGAGCATAACGCCATTTTCCAGGCGTTCGACGAGCGCCAGCGCGATCGCGTGCGTCGCATCATTCTTACTGCATCTGGCGGGCCCTTTCGAAGCTGGACGCTGGAGCAGATGGGGCAAGCCAGCCCCGCCCAGGCCGTCGCCCATCCGACCTGGAGCATGGGCGCAAAGATTTCCGTCGATAGCGCCACGATGATGAACAAGGGGCTCGAAATCATCGAGGCCTGTCATCTGTTCGGCTTGCCCCACAGCGATGTGGATGTGCTGGTGCATCCTGAATCCATCATCCACGGACTGGTGGAATATGCCGATGGCGGCATGCTCGCCCAGCTGGGCATGCCGGACATGCGCACCCCGATCGCACATGCCCTGGCGTGGCCGGACCGGATCGAGACGCCCGTCGAGCGCCTTGATCTGGCGCTGCTCAGTCAGCTTACTTTCGAAGCGCCTGATCCCGTGCGGTTTCCCGCCCTGGGCCTGGCGCGCGCCGCGTTCGATGCGGGCAAGGGCGCGCCGGCGATCTTCAACGCCGCCAACGAAGTGGCCGTCGCCGCCTTTCTGAATGGTCAGATTGGCTTTCTTGACATCGCCGCATGCGTTTCGGACTCTCTGGAAAGAGGGGAGAAGGATGGCGTCGCTGCGGTCGAGCCATCTGACTTTGAGACTGTGTTGGACGTAGACCGACAGGGACGCCGGTTGGCGACCGACGCAGTTAAGCAGCGATCCCGCTGAACCGGGCGTTGCGTAAGGAGACTACATGCTCGACTGGCTTGGGTCAGGAACCCTGTCCATCTTCGCCTTCATCCTTGTGATGGGCTTCGTCGTGATCATCCATGAGCTCGGTCATTACTGGGCCGGACGGATGTGCGGCGTGCATGCGGACGCCTTCTCCATGGGCTTTGGGCCGACGCTGTTTTCCCGCACCGACAGGCTGGGCACGGTCTGGAAGGTGAGCGCCCTGCCGCTGGGCGGCTTCGTGCAGTTTCGAGGCGACGCCAACGCCGCCAGCGCGCCCGACTATGAAACGCTTGAAGAGCTGCGGCGCGAGCATCCGGATCCAGACAGCGTTCTGCATTTCAAACCGGTCGGGCAACGCGCCTTCATCGTCGCAGCCGGCCCCTTGGCCAACTTCCTGCTGGCGATTGTGCTGTTCGCCATTCTGGGCGTGGTGCAGGGCGAATCCCGGCTGGAGCCGCTGGTGGGCGAAGTCATGGAGGACAGTCCCGCCCAGCAAGCCGGGTTCCAGCCCGGAGATGTGGTCGTCCGGATGGACAACACGCCCATTGAGGGCTTCACGGACATGACCGAATATGTGGTCACCCGCGCCGGGCAGCCGATCTCGGTCACCGTGGAGCGCAATGGCGAGCGGGTCTTGCTGAATGTCACGCCGGCACGGGTCATGCGCGACGACAATCTGGGCGGGGAGCGTCCGCTGGGCACGATCGGCATCCGCAGTTCGACCGAGGCGGAACGGGTGATCTATCGCCCGGCGATCTGGGAGGCGCCGATCTATGGCGTCACACGCACTGTCGATACGACCGGAACCATTGTCAGCTATCTGTCCCGTCTGGTGACCGGGCGGGCGTCAACCGAGCATATCAACGGGCCTGTCGGAATCGCGACCACGGCCGGACAGCTGGCGAACCTGGCCGTAAGCGACAATGGCGCCGCGCAACCCATCGGGCTGCTGGTCCGGCTCGAGCGACTGCTGATTGTCATGATCGCGCTGTCCGCGCTTCTGAGCGTTGGACTGGGGTTAATGAATCTTCTGCCCATTCCGGTTCTCGACGGCGGTCACCTTGTGTACTACGCCTATGAAGCTATAGCTAAACGCCCGCCGAGCCCGTCCGTTCAGGAATTGGGGTTCCGGCTGGGACTCGGCTTTATTCTGGCCATGTTCGTGGTGGCCACTTGGAATGATTTGAGTTATCTGCGCGGTCAGTTCCTGTGATGGGGGCGTCGCAGGCGAGGGACGAGGGCCTTTCATGAATGTGATCTTCAAGGGATTGGCGGCGGCGCTCCTGAGCGTCTTCTGCGCAGGTGCGAGCCTTGCGCAGGATGCGGATGTTAACCAAGGCCAGCCCGAGATTCAGGCCGAGCCGTCCGCAGAGACCCAGCAAGTCCGCCAGCAGCCGATCCTGCAGATCCTCGTGGAAGGCAATGAGCGGGTGGAAGCGGATACGATCCTGTCCTACCTGCTGATCCAGCCGGGCGACCTGCCCAATCCCCGCCTCATCAACCTGTCCATCCAGACGCTGTACAGCACGAACCTGTTCTCTGACGTCCGCGTTGCGATCGACGGAGCCTCCATGGTGCTGTTCGTGGAGGAGAACCCGATCGTCAACCGCGTGATTCTTGAAGGCAATCGCGCCATCGGCGATGACAAGATCACCGACGAGATCGAGCTTCAGGCGCGCGCCATCTTCACCCGTTCGCGCGTGCAGTCCGATGTGCAGCGCATTCTGGAAGTCTATCGTCGATCCGGTCGTTTCGCCGCCCAGGTGACGCCGCAGATCGTCGAACTGCCCCAGAACCGTGTGGATCTGGTGTTCGAGATTTCCGAAGGCCCGGTGACCGGTGTTGAGCGCATTTCCTTTGTGGGCAACGAGGCGTATTCCGACCGTCGCCTGCGCGGCGAGATCGTGACGACCGAGGCGCGCTGGTGGAAATTCTTCAGCTCGAATGACAATTACGATCCTGACCGGATCGAGTACGACCGTGAACAGCTGCGGACATTCTACAATGACCGCGGCTTTGCGGATTTCCGCGTGACCTCGGTCTCGGCGGAACTCGCGCCGGACCAGTCGGAATTCTACGTCACCTTCACCATGGATGAGGGCGAGCGTTACAATTTCGGCGAAATCGAAGTCGAAACCGAGATTTCCGATCTCAACACCGATTATCTCGAAGCGGTCCTGCCGACGCAGCCAGGCCGCCTGTACGTGGGCAGCCTGATCGAGGATGCGACCGACTCCCTGACCTTTGCGGCGGGCGCCGCCGGCTACGCCTTCGTGGATGTCAGCCCGCGCGTCTCTCTGAACCGTGAAGATCAGACCGTCGACATCACCTTCGTTATCGAGGAAAGCCCGCGGGTCTACATCGAGCGCATCGACATCATCGGCAACACCCGGACCCTGGATCGCGTCATCCGTCGTGAGCTGGACCTTGTGGAGGGCGACGCCTTCAACCAGGCGCTGGTGAACGTGTCGCGCTCCCGCGTGGGACAGCTGGGCTTCTTTGAGGATGTGGAAGTCGAGCCGGTGCAAGGCAGCGCGCCTGATCGCGCCCAGGTCCAGGTTCGGGTGACCGAACAGCCTACGGGCGAACTGGCCTTCGGCGCCGGTTTCTCCTCGACGGATTCCTTCCTGGTCGACTTCTCGATTTCGGAACGCAATCTGCGCGGTCGGGGGCAGTTCCTGCGCCTGCGGGTCTCCACCAGCTCGCGCCAGCAACAGATCGATATCCGCTTCACCGAGCCGCGTTTCCTGGACCGGAATCTGGCGGCGGGTTTTGACCTGTTCCGCGTCCGGTCCGACTTCTCGCGCGAGGCGTCGTTTGAAACCGAATCCACCGGTTTCACCCTGCGTGCAGGCTTCCCGCTCACGCGCGCCGTGCAGGCTGGCGTGAACTACACCCTGCGGACGGACGATGTGCGCACCTATTCGGGTGTGTCGGAATCCATCCAGCGCGCCGCCGGCTCCCGCATCACCTCTCTGATGGGCTATTCGCTGCGCTGGAACCGCACGGACGATTTCCGTGAACCGACTCGCGGCTTCCAGCTGAGCTTCAACCAGGACTTCGCAGGCTTTGGCGGTGATGTGCGCTATGTGCGTTCGGAACTGCAGGGCGGCATCTATCGCAGCGTCTGGCGCGACCGCCTGGTCTTCAGCGCTACGGGTTCGACGGGCTATCTCTTCTCCTGGGGCGGGGATACCGCGCGGATCAACGACCGCTTCTTCAAGGGCGGCAATTCCTTCCGCGGTTTTGAAACCGCCGGCATTGGCCCGCGCGTGGTCCAGCGTCGTGCGGAAGCGCTCGAGGATGGTGATGAATTCGTCTCGGGCGACGCCCTGGGCGGCAATTTCTACGCCATTGGCGCATTTGAAATGGGCTTCCCGCTGGGCCTGCCGGAGCAATACGGCATCCGGGGCAGCCTGTTCACCGAATTCGGCACGGTCGGTCTTCTGCCTGACGAGGACCAGATTGCCGATGATGGCTCGGATACGGCCATCTACACTGTCGACGACCTTGCGCTGCGCGCATCGGCCGGGATGAGCATCTTCTGGGATTCTCCCTTCGGCCCGGTGCGGTTTGACCTGGCGCATGCCTTCATCAAGGAAGATTACGACCAAGGGGCGTTCTTCCGCTTCAGCACTCGAACGGGGTTCTAGACTCATGAAACGTCAGTTTTTCGCCGCCATGCGCCCGCTGCGCATGCTTTCAGCCGCGCTGGTCCTGAGCCTCGGCTTCAGCGCCGCGAGCTACGCCCAGAGCGTGCTGGTCATGAACGAACAGCGCATCCTGCGTGAAAGCGCGGTCGGTCAGCACATCGCTACCCGCCTGGAGGCCATCGGCCAGGAAATCCAGGCTGAGCTCGAGCCGCAACAGGCTGCGATCCAGTCCGAAAGCGAAGCGCTGAACGCCGAGCTCTCCGCGCTGTCTGAAGACGCGATCCGTCAGCGCCCGGACCTGGCGGCCCGCTATGAAAGCCTGCAACGCGACGCCGCGACCTTCGAGCAGACCCGCCGTCTTCGCGGTCAGGAGCTGGCGGCCACCGAGCAGCAGGCCATGCGCCCGGTGCTGCCCGTGCTGCAGGAAGTGCTGCAGGAGATCGTCAACGAGCGCAATGCGGACGTTCTGATTGACCGCTCCGCGATCGTGTACGCTCGCGACTCCGTGGACATCACCCAGTCCGCCATCGAGCGCCTGAACCAGCGCATCACCACCACGCCGGTGAACCGCGTTCGCGTGCCGACCCAGCAAGCTCAGCAACAGCAGCAATAAGGTTGGTCTGACATGGGGGCCGACCCGCGATTTTTTGAGCGGCTCGGTCCGCTCAAGGCTTCCGACATCGCCGCGCTTATCGGATCTGATCTGATAGGCGACGGCGATGTCGCTGTTTCTGACGTGTCCACGCCGGACTCCGCCGGAGAGGGCGATCTCATCTTCCTGGCGGGCAAGGCGCCGCCGGAAACACCGCCCATGGCCGGAGTGGCGATCGTGCCGGACGCCAGCTGGGCGGAGGCGCTGCCCCATTGTCAGGCTGTCCTTGTGCACCGGGTGACCCGCGCTGGATTCGCCAAGGCCGCAGCCCGCCTTCTGGCGCCCCGGTTTCATGACGGCCCGGACTTCATCCATCCGACAGCGACCATCGCAAACAGCGCGCGTCTCGCGCCCGGCGTCATCGTCGGTCCCGATGCGGTGATCGGCGAGAACGCCCGCATCGAGGCCGGCGCCATCATCGGTCCGGGCGTGGTCATCGGAGATCACGCCCGAATTGGCGTGCGCGCGAATGTCCAGTGCGCCCTGGTCGGCGCGCGCTGCGAGATTTCCGCCGGGGCGGTTGTGGGCGAAGCGGGCTTTGGTCTGGCCTATGAGAATGGCGAGGTCTTCACCTTGCCGCATCTCGGTCGCGTGATCATCGAGGATGAGGCGACGCTCGGCGCGAATGCGACCGTGGATCGCGGCATGCTCAAGGACACCCGCATCGGCAAGGGCGCGCGCATCGATAATCTGTGCCATATCGCGCATAATGTGGATGTGGGCGAGTATGCTGTCATGGCTGCTTTCGCCGGCATTTCAGGCAGCACGGTCATTGGCGCCGGCGCCCAGTTTGGCGGTCGGGTCGGCGTGGCGGACCACCTGAAGATCGGGCAGGGCGCCCGCCTTGCGGCGGACGCGGCCGTCATGAAGGACGTGCCCGCAGGTGAGACCTGGGCGGGTTCGCCGGCCCAGCCGATTCAGAGTTTCATGCGCGAAACGGCCTGGCTGCGCCGCGCAGTGAGCCGCAAATCCAAACCCGAGCGCAAAAAGGAAGACTGATGAGTGATCTTGAGACCGCGATCGGGCCCGACGAAATCCTGCGCCGCTTGCCGCACCGCTATCCCTTTCTGCTGGTGGACCGCGCTGAGCGCTATGTGCCAGGCGAGTCCATTGTCGGTTTCAAATGCGTGTCTGCCGCCGAGCCGCATTTTCAGGGGCATTTTCCTGAAAACCCGGTGATGCCGGGCGTCCTGATCATCGAGGCGATGGCCCAGACCGGCGCGATCCTGATGTCCAAGACGCTTGATGCGGATATTTCCAATACGCTGATCTATTTCATGGGTGTGGAGCAGGCGAAGTTCCGGCGCCCCGTGCGCCCTGGCGACGTGCTTGAAATGCCGGTCGAAGTCACCGCCAATCGCCGCGGCGTTTTCAAGTTCAAGGGCGAGGCGCGCGTGAATGGCGTGAGATGCGCGGACGCGACCTTCTCGGCCACGTCTGCGCCGCGCGAAGCCTGACGGAGTTCACATGACCACCAGTATTCACCCGACCGCCATCGTGGACGAGAGCGCCCGCCTGGGCGAAGGCGTCGAGATCGGTCCGTATTGCGTTGTCGGTCCGAACGTTCAGATCGGAGACCGCACGCGACTGCATTCCCATGTCAGCCTGAACGGCAATCTGGAAGTTGGCGCGGATTGCAAGATCCACCCCTTTGTCGCACTTGGCGAGCCGCCCCAGGACTTCAAGTTCAAGGGCGGCGATGTGCGTCTGATCATCGGTGACAACAACACCCTGCGCGAGCACGTGACCATGCATATGGGCACGGAAGGCGCGAAGGGGATCACCAAGGTCGGTTCAAACAACTTCTTCATGGTCGGCGCGCACGTCGCCCATGACTGCACCGTCGGCAACCATGTTGTGTTCGCCAACAACGCCACGCTGGGCGGGGATTCCTCGGTCGCCGACTATGTGATCATGGGCGGCCTCTCGGCGCTGCACCAGCAGTGCCGGATCGGCAAATACGCCTTCATCGGCGGCGGAGCGCCGGTGACAGGCGATGTCATCCCCTATGGCATGGTGGACAATCTGGGCGCGCTGGCCGGGCTGAACCTTGTGGGTCTCAAGCGCCGCGGCTTCTCGCGGGACGCCATCCACGATCTGCGCGCCGCCTATCGTCTGGTCTTCGCCAATGAAGGCGCGTTCCACGAACGGGTCGAGGATGCGGCGCGACTGTTCGAGAACCGGCCGGAAGTCATGGACATCGTCGAGTTCATCCGCACGCCGGCCAAGCGCCCGCTCTGCTCGCCGGAAGGGCGCTAGGTGTGGCGGTCTACCAGCGTCTCGGGCTGATCGCCGGGGGCGGGGATCTGCCCGTCTACGTGGCGCGTGCGGCGCAGACAGGCGATCGACTGGCCTGCGTGATCGCTCTCAAGGGGTTCGCCGATCCCACGCGCTATGACAGCCCGGTCATTCGCGGCATCGCCCAGCTGGGACAGGTGGTGAAGGATCTGCGTCAGGCCGATTGCGACGCCGTCTGCTTTGCCGGCATTGTGACGCGGCCGGATTTCTCGGCGCTGAAACCCGATCTCAAGGGCATGGCCTTCCTGCCTCAGGCGCTGGCAGCAGCGGCGCGTGGCGATGACGCTCTGTTGAGGGTGATCGTGGGCTTCTTTGAAAAAGAGGGTTTCACGGTGATTGGCGCCAATGACATCGCAGACGAGCTTCTGGTGGAGCCCGGGCTGATCGGCTCGATCAGACCTGACGCCATTGCCGAGGCTGATGCCAAGAAGGCGTTGCATGTCGCGGGCGTTACGGGCGCTGAGGATATCGGGCAAGGGGCCGTGGTCTGCAAGGGGCTGGTGCTGGCCGTTGAGGCGCAGGAAGGCACCGATCAGATGCTGGCCCGGGTCGCACGCCTGCCGGCCGAATTGCGGGGCGATGAGCTCAACCGCTCGGGAGTACTCGCCAAGCGACCCAAGCCGGGTCAGGAGCGCCGCATTGATCTGCCGGTCATCGGCGTGTCGACCGTGCAGGGCGCGGCCAGGGCCGGGCTGGCCGGCATCGTGATCCCGGCGGGCGGCGCAATGGTGCTGGGCCGCGCAGCGGTCGGTCAGGCGGCTGACGCGGCGGGCCTGGCGGTATGGGCTGTAGAGATGGATGGGCCAGCGGATGACGCAAACGCCTGAAACCCCATCAGATCTGGCGAGAGCACCGCGGATCTTCCTCGTCGCTGCAGAGCCATCCGGTGATGCGCTCGCGGGCGATCTCATGGACGCGCTGCGCGCGCTTCGACCGGATGTGGAAATCGCAGGAGTCGGAGGCCCGGAAATGGCCAGACGCGGCGCACTCTCGCCCTTTGATATTTCAGAGCTTTCGGTCTTTGGCCTGTTTGATGGGCTGAAGATCATCAACCTCGTTCATCAACGCGCGCAGGAAACCGCAGACGCCGCAAAAGCCTTTAAGGCCGACGCCGTCATTCTCATCGATTCCTGGGGGTTCATGCTACGCGCGGCCTGGAAACTGCGTGAGGTCCTGCCTGACACGCCGCTGATCAAGTACGTCGCGCCGCAGGTCTTCGCCGCCCGACGGGAGCGCGCCAAGGTGGCGGCTGACACCTTTGATCATTTGCTGGCGATCCATCCCTTTGACGCGCCCTATTTCACCGAGCACGGCATGGATGTGACCTTTGTGGGCAATCCGGCGCTGGAGCGCGATCTCAGCGGTGACGGGCCCGCCTTCCGGGCGCGCCATGGGGTTGCAGAGACGGATCCGCTTCTTCTCATTCTCTTTGGCAGCCGCAAGTCCGAGCTCACGCGTCTGTTCCCGCGCTTCGCCGACGCGGTGAAACGACTGAAAGCCGACCGCCCGGGCCTGAAATTCGTCACCCCGCTCGCATCCTCCATCGCGGCTCAGGCGCAGGAGATGATTGCAGCGGAGACGGCCTTTGCGGATCTGATCGTGGTCGAGAGTGATGAGCGGCGAGACGCCTTCCATGCCGCCGATGCGGCGCTGGCCTGCTCGGGCACCGTAACGCTGGAACTGGCGAGGTTGGGCGTGCCGACCGTGGCGGCCTACCGGCTGGGCTGGCTCGCCTGGGCGGCGGCGCGGTTCTTCCTGATGAAATCGAAATACATTTCGCTCGCCAATATTGCGGCGGATGAAATGCTGATCCCCGAACATGTCCAGACCCGGTGCCGCGGGGACGTGCTGGCGCAAAGCGTCGGCGAGTTGCTGGATGACGCTGGACGCCGGGCCGATGTGTCCAAACGGTTGCGTGAGGTCACCGAGCACATGCGCGGCGCTGGCGGCTCGCCTTCGGCCAACGCCGCTCAAGCGATACTGGGCCTCGTAACTTCCTGACTTGTTTGCCCAACTCCCATGACAGAAGCAATGCATTGCATAACGTAGCATATATGCTACGTTATGCTTTGTATTAAGGAGGAAGTCATGTCAGTACGCGGTCCCTTGCACGCCTTTCATATCGCTGATGCGGATGATGATCCGCAAAAGGCGAAGAACTGGGCGTCAGTGTCCAAGCGCCGGACGCTGGTCATTTGCATCATGGTGTTGATGGGGGTGATCGCGCTTGCGCTTGGCGTGGTGCTCGACGGCGTCGCCGGAGTGCTGACAGAGGGTGAGGGCCTGACGACCTCTGTCACCACCCTGTCGCCGCTATTGTTCGTCTTCGTGTTTCTCGCGATGCGGCTTGATCGCAACCTGTTTCTGGCGAGCCGCCCGGCCTTTTCCTTGCCCGGTGAACCCCATGACGAACGTCAGCAGGCTTTGGTGAGCATGGCCACGCGACGGGGCTTGAAGCTGGCCCTCATCGTGCTCGTGCTGATCACGGCCGTGGGTGTGAGCCCGCTGCCGGCCGCTTACGTCCTGTCCGTGGGGGTTGTCGGCGTCTCGCTCGTTATCGCCGGGCCGCAACTGATCCTGGCCTGGGCCTTGCGCCCGTCCGACTTTGACTTTGACGGTCTGGAGGACGAGGACAGTGATGGCTGAGCCTGTGAATTTCCAGAACCGTGTGAAGACCTATCGCGTGGATCGCGGTCTTTCCCGACAGGAGCTCGCCACACGGGTGCAAGTCCATCCCCAAACGATCGGGGCGATCGAGCGGGGTCAGTTCAATCCCACCATCGAAGTGGCGTTGAGGCTGTCAGAAACGCTGGGCGTGGGGCTGGACGCTCTGTTTTCCCGACAGGGTTTCGGCCCCCTGCAAAGCTGATGTTCAGACAAAAGAAAACCGGCGAAGCACTTGCTTCGCCGGTTCTTTTTGGTTCGGGCTTGAGAAGCGTCTAGCGCTTGTCGATCGCCACGAAATCGCGCTGCGTCGCGCCGGTGAAGGCCTGACGCGGACGACCGATCTTCTGGCTCGGATCCTCGATCATTTCCGACCATTGCGCGATCCAGCCGACGGTGCGGGCCAGGGCGAACAGCACGGTGAACATCTCGGTCGGGAAGCCCATCGCCTTCAGGGTGATGCCCGAATAGAAGTCGATGTTCGGATAGAGCTTCTTCTCGACGAAGTACTCGTCCTCAAGCGCGATCTTCTCCAGCTCCATGGCGACAGCCAGCAGCGGATCATTGCGCACGCCCAGCTCGTCAAGCACGGCGTGGCAGGTCTCGCGCATCACCTTGGCGCGCGGGTCATAGTTCTTGTACACGCGGTGACCAAAGCCCATCAGACGGAACGGATCGTTCTTGTCTTTGGCTTTCGCGACATATTCGGGGATATTGTCCACCGAGCCGATCTCACGCAGCATGTTCAGAGCCGCTTCGTTCGCGCCGCCATGGGCCGGGCCCCACAGCGAGGCGATGCCGGCTGCGATGCAGGCGAACGGATTGGCGCCCGAAGAGCCGGCCAGACGCACGGTCGAGGTCGACGCGTTCTGTTCGTGGTCGGCGTGCAGGGTGAAGATCTTGTCCATGGCGCGGGCGAGGGTCGGGGACACCTCGTATTTTTCCGCCGGGACAGCAAAGCACATCTGCAGGAAGTTCGACGCATAGTCGAGATCGTTCTGCGGCGCCACGAAGGGCTGGCCGATGTGGTATTTGTAGGCGCGCGCCGCGATGGTCGGCATCTTGGCGATCATGCGGTGGGACGCGATCAGGCGGGCCTGCGGGTCATTGACGTCCGTGGAGTCATGATAGAAGGCCGACAGCGCGCCAACCGTTCCGACCATGATCGCCATCGGGTGGGCGTCACGGCGGAAGCCGCGGAAGAACTGGTCGAACTGGTCATGCAGCATGGTGTGGCGGCGGATCGTCCAGTCAAACTCTTCGAGTTCCTTGGCGTTCGGCAGCTCACCGTTTTGCAGCAGATAGGCCACTTCGATGAAGCTGGCGTTGTCGGCCAGCTGATCGATCGGATAACCGCGATACAGAAGCGTGCCTTCATCGCCATCGATATAGGTGATCTGGCTTTCGCATGACGCGGTGGAGGTGAAGCCGGGGTCAAAGGTGAAAACGCCCGCATTCTTGTACAGCGCGCGGATGTCGATCACGTCCGGACCCAGCGAGCCGCCATACACAGGCAGGTCATAGGTCTCGCCATTAATCGACAGTTGCGCGGAACCTTTCGGTTGAATCTTGTTTTCCATATCTCCAACCCCTTTTGTGTGGGTCATGACGGACGCGGCCTGAATAGGGGCGCGGCCTAGTCCATCACGTCATTGAGCCGATCCAGAACCTCATCGCGTCCCAGAACAGCCAGTACGAAACTCATGTCCGGCGCTGGCGCGCCGCCGGTGAGGGCCGCTCGAAGCGGTTGACCCACCTTGCCGAAGCCAACCTCCTCAGCCTCTGCGAAAGCGTTAAGCACATCGCCCAAAGCCGCCTCGGTCCAGTCCGGCGTATCCCTTAGCACGTCCGCAAGACGCGACAGCCGCGCCCGGGCGTCATCATTGATCGCCTTGGCGGACTTGCCCGTCAGTTCGATCGGGCGCGGACGAATAAGGAAATAGGTTTGATCCTCCAGCTCTGCGAGGGTCGCCGCGCGTTCTTTCAGCACTTTCATCGCTGAAGAAACCCAGACTTTCGCCTGATCATCAAGACGCAGATCGTCGCGGCCTTGAAGGCGGTCCCAGAGCAGATCCGTCAGACGCGCATCCTCGGCGCGTTTCATATGCCAGGCGTTCACGCTCGACATCTTGTCAAAATCGAGCCGCGCCGGGGCCTTGCCCAGACCCTTGAGGTCGAAGGCCGCGGCCATCTCGGCGTCGGTGAAATATTCCTGATCGCCCTTGGACCAGCCCAGCCGCAGCAGATAATTGCGCAGGCCTTCGGGCAGATAGCCCATATCGCGATAGGCTTCGACGCCCAGTGCGCCATGGCGCTTGGACAGCTTCTTGCCATCGGGCCCATGGATCAGCGGGATGTGGGCAAAGACCGGAATCTCCCATCCCATCGCCTGATAGATCTGGGTCTGACGACCCGCATTGGTCAGGTGATCATCGCCGCGGATGATGTGGGTGACGCCCATATCGTGGTCATCGACGACCACGGCGAGATTATAGGTCGGGTTGCCGTCACCGCGCAGCAGTACGAGATCGTCAAACTCCTTGGCGCCCCAGCGCACCTGACCCTGAACCGCATCCTCGATCACGGTGTCGGTATCGGCGGCGCGGAAGCGGACGACGAAAGGCGTATCGGCGGGCGCTTCAGAGGCGTCGCGATCCCGCCAGGGCGAGCGCAGGGCGCGGCCCTCGGCGAAGGCCTGTTCGCGCAGGGCCTCGGTTTCTTCCGGGGTGCAATAGCAGCGAAAGGCGGCGCCTTTTTCGATCAGGGCGTCCACGACGTCACGGTGACGGTCGGCGCGGGCGAATTGCGAGACCGCCTCGCCATCCCATTTCAGACCCAGCCAGCTCAGCCCGTCTAGAATCGCCTGAACGGTCTCGTCGGTCGAACGCGCGCGGTCGGTATCCTCGATACGAAGCTTGAATTCGCCGCCATTCGCCTGGGCGAACAGGGCGTTGAACAGCGCCGTACGCGCGCCGCCGATATGCAGATAGCCGGTCGGTGAGGGCGCGAAACGCGTGATGATTTTCATGGTGTCTTGCAATTGCGAATTCATGCTGCAGTGCGAAGGGAGGTGCTCTTTAGCACGCCAAACCGTCTCCGTCATAGCCTCCGCCTGATGTTCACGCCATGATGAAGGTGTGAAATCGCTAAAGTTTCCACTCCTGGGGGAATTCCCGGCCTTGCGTCGAGCCGTAGCGGCTGGACTGGGCGGGCCATTGGCGCTCACTTCACCTGATCCCTATCGTCTGATCCTGTGGGCTCCGGTCGCGCTGGCGATTGGAGCGGCCGCCTATTTCTCCTGGCCCTCCGAGCCTGGATTGGCGCCTGTTCATGCCGGACTGGGCCTGAGCCTGTCGGCGGCGGCGCTATGGGGCGCGCGCCGGGACGCAGTCACCCTTTATGCGATGGTGCTGATGTTGGGCCTGACTGCCGGTTTCGCTTTGGCGCGCGAGAGGGCCCACGCCTTGGGGGCGCCGAACCTTGAGGCCTTTCAGTCCGAGCGCAGCGCTCAGATCACAGGCTGGATCGAGCGGGTTGAGCGAATGGAGGGTCGTGCGCGTCTTGTGATCCGGGTTCATACGCTGGGACATGCCGATACGCCGCCTTACAGGGTCCGCATCCGCGCCGGACTGGACGGTTTCGAGCCTGGCGACGCGATTCAGGTGCGCGCCCGGCTCGCACGGCCGTCTGCACCTGTGGCGGCGGGCGGCTATGATCCGGCGCGTGCGGCCTGGTTCGATCAGATCGGTTTGACGGGCTACGCGATTTCAGATCTGGAGCGCGCCGTGATCGGGGCGTCTGCGCCTCCTGGCCTGATCCTGGCGCGTTTCCGGTGGCGCTTGTCCGAGCACTTGCAGTCCCGCACAGACCCGCGCACCGGTGCAGTCGCCGCCGCATTGCTGACTGGCGAGCGCGCCCGGGTCAGCCGCGAGGACGCCGAAGCGCTGCGCCTGTCAGGGCTCGGCCATATTCTCGCGATCTCCGGCCTTCACATGGCGCTGTTCGCGGGCGGAGCCTATTGGTTGATCCGTCTGGGGTTTGCTATGTGGGAGCCTTGGGCGCGCGCCCATGACCCGCGAAAACCCGCCGCCCTTGGCGCGCTGATCGCGGCGAGCCTCTATCTGGTCATCTCGGGCGCCGCGGTCTCTACGCAGCGCGCCTACATCATGGCGTTCGTGGTGTTGATGGGCGTCCTGTTTGACCGTCAGGCCTTCTCCATGCGCTCACTGGCGCTGGCGGCGATTCTGATCCTGCTCATCGCGCCAGAAAGCGTTATCGAGCCGGGCTTCCAGATGAGCTTCTCGGCTGTGGCGGCCCTGATCGCTAGCTTTGACGCCTATAAGCGCTGGCGGCCCGAAGGCGGCTTCTCGACTTCGCTTATCGGCAAGGTGAAGGATGCGCTCGCCGGGCTCAGCGCCACCTCCCTCATTGCCGGGGCGGCGACAGGCGCGTTCGCCGTTTTCCATTTCCAGCGCATGGCCGCCTATGGGCTCATCGCCAATCTGCTGGCCATGCCGGTTTTCACCTTCTGGGTCATGCCCGCTGGCGGCGCGGCGCTTGTCTTCTCGCCTCTGGGACTGGAGCGGCCCTTTCTCTGGCTCATGGATCAGGGGCTGAGGCGGGTGCTCGACATCGCCTACTGGGCGTCATCTCTGGACGGCGCCGTGGTGGGGGCGAACGCTGCGGACCCGGCGCTGGTGGCGCTCTACGGGCTGGGCTTTGCGTGTCTGGTGATCGGGCTCGGATGGATGCGGGTGACCGGAGGCGCGCTGATTGCGATCGCGATCGGCCTGTTCATGGTCCAGACCCCGCCCCAGATGATGATCACCGATGGCGGCGTGGTGCTGGCGCGTTTTGAAGGCGGGGGCGAGGAGTTCGCGGTCTCGGACCGAAGGCGCGGTCGCTTTGATGCGCGCGTCTTCCTGCAGCGCGCAGGCGTCAGCAGCACACCCGAACGCGCGGCGCTCCGCTGTGACACTCTGGGCTGTACCGGTCGAACGGCCGAGGGATTGCTGCTGGCTGTCACAGGATCTGCGGAATCACTGGAGTCGGATTGTGCCTACGCGGATCTGATCGTGTTTGACGGCGAGGTCTCCGCGTGGCGCAAGCGAAGATGCCGGGCGCTGGTGCTGGATGACGCCGCCCGCGCCGAATTGGGCGGAATGGAGTTCTGGGTTCAGGACGGGCAGGTCGTGCGCATGCGCAGCGCTCAGGCGATGCGGCGGGAACGCTTGTGGGGGAGAGGTTCTGAAACCTGATCGCTAGAGCGCTTGCAGGCCGCGTTGCTCCATGCGCCAGAGCAGGGCGTCAACCCGGTCCTGGCCAAAGAAGGGTTCGCCCTCAAAGACCATCAAAGGCACGCCCCAATGGCCGGCGGCGTCCTGGTTGGCTTCATTCTCGATGATCTGCCTGTCGATGCGGTCAGACTGCGCATCGGATTCGGCATTGAGCCAGTCCGCATCCAGTCCGGCCGTGCTGGCGGCGTCATCCAGGGCGCCGTCATCGGTCCAGGGGGTGTTGAACCCGGCGCTGGTTCCGCCCCAGATCCGGCGGCTGGCGGCGGCGATATAGGCGAGCCCATCGCCGGCTTCAGCGGCGAGAACGCCCAGACGATTGAGATAGGCGATACGCGGCTGATCGGCCGCGATCTTCAGGGTCGCGAGATCCTGAACAATGGGATCGGGTGAGGGCGCAGAGATGGGCAGCCCCAGACGCTCCGCCTCGCGCGCCACGTCGATGAGGACATAATGGATCCACCGCGGATCGCGCTCTTCAAAGAAGTGCGGACTCCTGACGGCCAACGGACGAACGATGCGGACATCCACCGTGAAGGCGTACCGCTCCCGCAGCTCAAGAAGTCGTTGCGCGGCGATATAGCTGTAGGGGCTTCGGAAGGACCAGTAGAGGTCAAGGCTGAGCGGTGCGGCGTCGGTCATGAGTCTGGCGTCCTCAAAAGGGTGCGCCAGACTATCCTCGCTCGATCAGCGCGCCTAGTGATAGCGGCGGATGAGGCCCACGAGACGCCCCTGAACCTTCACCTCGTTCGGGCCGAAGATACGGGTCTCATAGGCGGGGTTCGCCGCTTCGAGCGCAATCGAGCCGCCCTTCTTGCGCAGCTTCTTCAATGTGGCTTCCTCGTCATGGACGAGGGCGACCACGATGTCGCCGGTATTGGCGGTGTCGCCGCGCTTGATGATCACAAGGTCGCCATCCAGGATTCCGGCCTCGATCATGGAATCGCCGTGCACTTCCAGCGCGAAGTGCTCGCCGCCCGAAATCATCTCGGCGGGAACGGGCAGGCGATCGGTTTCATGCTGGATCGCCTCGATGGGCACGCCCGCAGCGATCCGGCCGAGAACCGGCACTTCCACGCCATGGCTGCGCTCGTCAGAGGCGCTGGATCCGAAGTCCGCGCTGACGACGTTGGTCTTCAAGGGGGCGGGCGAATTGCCGGACCCGCCCTGGGGCAGCTTGAGCACTTCCAGCGCGCGGGCGCGATGAGCGAGGCGGCGGATGAAGCCGCGTTCCTCGAGCGCCGAGACCAGACGGTGAACGCCGGATTTGGAGGCGAGGTTCAGCGCCTCCTTCATTTCATCAAAGGAAGGCGATACGCCGTCTTCGGACAGACGCTTGTTGATGTAGAGCAAAAGCTCGTGCTGCTTTTTGGTCAGCATGATCGCCTCTTGGAACAAAATAGAAACTCTAGAAGTGTTCTATGCATGTTCCATCTTAACGTCAAGTGAAGGCCCAGCGTCAGGCGCGCCCCATGAGGGTGCGCGTCGCCAACGTCACATCCTCCTGCCGCATCAGGCTTTCGCCCACCAGCAGAGCCTTGGCGCCAGCCTCCTGCAAACGCACCGCGTCGTCACGGATGAAAATGCCGCTTTCGGCCACCAGAACGCGATCATCGCCCACAATGGGAGCAAGGGTTTCAAAGGTTTCCAGGCTGGTTTCAAAGGTGCGAAGATTGCGGTTGTTCACCCCCACGAGCGGGCTCGGCAGGGCGAGGGCGCGCTTCATTTCGTCCGCGTCGTGCACCTCGACGAGGGCATCCATGCCCCATTTGAACGCTTCCTCGATCAGGTCCGCGGCGAGGGAATCATCCACGCTCGCGAGAATCACCAGAATGCAGTCCGCACCCAGCGCCCGTGATTCGGCCACTTGCCACCGATCATAGAGAAAGTCCTTGCGCAGGACGGGCAGGTCGACCGCCGCGCGGGCGGCGATGAGATAATCGTCATGGCCCTGAAAGCTCGGCGCGTCGGTCAGCACGGACAGGCAGCTTGCGCCGCCGTCCTCATAGGCCTTGGCGAGTACCGGCGGATTGAAGTCCGCCCGGATCAGGCCTTTCGAGGGGCTGGCTTTCTTCACTTCCGCGATCAGGCCCAGACCGTTCGCGTTCGCATCGCGTTCCAGCGCCGCCTTGAAGCCGCGGACTGGGCTGGCGTCCTGCGCCCGCTCGCACACCGCTTCATAAGAGAGGCGGGCTTTGCGCTCGGCGACATCGGCGCGCTTGTAGGCTTCGATACGGGTGAGGACATCGCTCATGGGAGACTCTTCAGGCTGGGTCAGGCGTTGCTGGCGCGAACAAGCGCGTCGAGAGCGGATTGCGCGCGGCCCTCATCAATAGCGCTGGCGGCGAGCGCCGCGCCGGATTTCAGATCATCGGCGAGCCCCGCGAGTTTCAGCGCCGCCGCAGCGTTCAGAAGCACGATATCGCGATAGGGGCCTTTTGCGCCCTTGAGCAGATCGCGGATCGCCTGGGCGTTCTCTTCAGGCTCACCCCCCTTGAGATCTTCAAGACCTGCGCGGGGCAGACCGGCGTCTTCGGGTATGGTCTCGTATTCGCGGATGGCGCCATCGGGGAAGAGCTCTGCCACATGGCTGACGCCCGTGGTGGTGATCTCATCCAGCCCGTCCTCGCCGTGCACGATCATGGCCGCTTCCGCGCCGAGCCCCCGCAGGGCTTCAGCCATGGGAACCAGCCATTTGCGATCAAACACGCCCAGCAGCTGACGTTTTGCACCCGCCGGATTGGAGAGCGGACCGAGCAGGTTGAAGATCGTGCGCACGCCCAGGATCTTGCGCGCCGGCCCCACATGGCGCACCGCGCCGTGATGGGCCTGCGCGAAGAGAAAGCCCACCCGGGCTTCAGACAAGGCCGCTTCCACCTGCGCCGGGCTGGCGAACAGGTTCACGCCCAGACTTTCGAGCACTTCAGCGGAGCCGGATTTGGAGGAGGCGGCCTTGTTGCCATGCTTGGCGACAACCGCGCCTGCGCCCGCAGCGACCAGAGCGGCGGCGGTCGAGATGTTCCACGTGCCCCGCGCATCCCCGCCCGTGCCGCAGGTGTCTATGGCGGTTGCGGGCGCCTTTACGGGCGTCATGCGAGCGCGCATCGCCTTTGCGCCGATCATCAGGGCTTGCGGGCTTTCTCCAAGCGCGGTCAGCGCCAGCAGGAAGCCGCCAATCTCGACCGGATCAGCCTGACCTTCCATCAGGGCGTCAAACGCAGCCTCAAGCGCAGGCGCCTCCGGCTCCTGTCCCTGAGCGAGGGCGTGAATGGCGGGACGCATGCGGCTCATGCCGCCTGCTCCGACGCCATACCCGCCAGACGCAGGAAATTGCCGATCAGGGCATGGCCGTGTTCAGAGGCGATGGATTCGGGGTGGAACTGCACGCCATGAATGGGACGGGTCTTGTGCATCAGTCCCATGATCTCGCCATCGGCTGTATGGGCGTTGGCGACAAGCTCGGTGCCGTCGGGCAGATCAACGGCGAGCGAATGATAGCGCGTGGCGTTATAGGGCGAGGGCAGGCCCTCGAACACGCCGGTGCCGTCATGTTCGATCGGGCTGGTCTTGCCATGCATGATGGCCTTGGCTTGAACCACCTTGCCGCCAAACACCTGACCAATGGACTGGAACCCCAGGCAGACGCCGAAGATCGGCAGGTCTTTCGGGGCCGTCTTGATCAGGTCCAGACAGATGCCCGCCCGATCCGGATCACACGGGCCGGGGCTGATCAGAATGCCCTTGGGATCAAGCGCCAGCGCTTCGGCGGCGCTCATGGCGTCATTGCGGATGACGCGCGTCGGCGCCCCCAGCTCCTGGACATAGTGGACCAGGTTGAAGGTGAAGCTGTCATAATTGTCGATGATCAACAGCATGGGCGGCTCGCGCATCGGTGAAATGAGCTGTGGAACTTAAGCAAGCCCGTGCGCGCCGCCAACCGCGACTCGCTGTAAATACGCTTTGATGATGCGAACTGCTTCATATGCGCCGCACCTGGGTTCGGCTCTGGCCGCTGGCTTCATGCTGGTCGCAGCGCTCGCCTATAATCTGGGCGCGCAGTCAGGTGAGCCTGAAGCGGTCGCGTCCGAGATCGGCGTGGCGTCTGAAACCGGATCGGCATTCTGGCCCGGCGTTATCCGTGTCGAGGCGACGCAGCGGATTGAAGCGGAGGTTTCGCTTCGCGGGGAAGAACCCATCCCGGTCATCGAGTCTCCGACCCCTGTCGCAGCGCCGATGCTGACCCCGCGTCGTCCGCAACTGGCGATCATCATGGATGATGTGGGGCTGGATGTGGCGGCGGCTGAGCAATTGCTGGCGCTGGACGCACCGCTGACCCTCTCGATCCTGCCCTATGCGGAGGCCGCGCCCGTGATCGCCCGCCGAGCGGCGGATGCGGGGCGTGAAGTCTTCGTGCATCTGCCCATGGAGCCGGTTGGCGTGGAGGATCCGGGTCCGTACGCGCTGACGGAATTCCAGAGTGCGGACGAAATGTCCTCTCGCATACGCTGGGCCTTCTCGCGCGTGCCGGGAGCGACAGGCTTCAACAACCATATGGGCAGCCGTCTGACATCGGACCGCCGCGCCATGGACGCTTTGTTCACAGCGGGGGCATTTCCCTCACAGCTGATCTTTGTGGATTCCCTGACCCATCCCCGCTCGCAGGCGGCGCGCTCTGCCCGGGCTGCGGGCCTCAACGCGCTGACGCGGGATGTGTTTCTGGATCATGCGCCTGATGAAGCCTCGGTCAGCGCCCAGCTCAATCTTGCACTCGCTCTCGCGCTTCAGAACGGTCAGGCGATCGCCATTGGCCATCCAAGGCCGCAGACCCTGGCCGTGCTCGCCGACCTGACGCGTCGCGCCGAGGCGGTCGGTGTGGAGCTCGTGACCGTCCAGGCGCTGAGCGCGACCGCGTCTTCCGAAATCGAGAGCTAGACGAAACGCCAGGCTTCGGATGCGGCCCGGAACAGGGCGCGGGCCTTGTTGACCGTTTCCTGATGCTCGGACTCTGGATCGGAATCGAGCACGACCCCTGCGCCAGCCTGAACATGCATGCGCCCGTCCTTGACGATGGCGGTGCGCAAGGCGATGGCCATGTCCATATCCCCATTGGCGCCGAAATAACCCACAGCGCCCGCATAGATGCCGCGGCGATGGGGTTCGAGCTCGTCGATGATCTCCATGGCGCGCACCTTGGGGGCGCCCGACACCGTGCCTGCCGGGAAACCGGCCATCAGGGCGGAAATGGCGTCTTCGCCCTCGCCAAGCTCGCCTTCCACATTGGAGACAATGTGCATGACATGGCTGTAGCGCTCGATGATCTCGCGCTCCGTCACTCGGACCGTGCCCGCCTTGGCGACCCGGCCCACATCATTGCGCCCGAGATCGAGCAGCATCAGGTGCTCGGCGCGTTCCTTGGGATCGGCGCGCAGATCGGCCTCATGGGCCTGATCGGCTTCTTCCGAATTGCCGCGTGGACGCGTGCCTGCAATGGGGCGGACGGTGACGGTGTCGCCGCGCAGCCGCACCAGGATTTCCGGGCTCGAGCCGACAATGGCGAAGCCGGGCAGGTTGAAGAAGTAGAGGAAAGGCGAGGGGTTGGTGCGCCGCAGGGACCGGTAGAGTGACAGCGGCGTCGCCGTGTAGGGCGCGGAGAAGCGCTGGCTGGGCACGACCTGGAAAATGTCGCCTGCGCGGATGTAGTCCTTCGCCGTCTCGACATTCTGACGGTATTGCGCCGGCTCCATATTGCTGACGGGCTCTTCCAGCGTCCAGGGCGCGGCGGAACCCGCGATCGGCGCCGGCGCGTCCAGTCGTGCGAAGACCGCTTCGATCCTGCGGCGCGCAGCATCGACCTGCAGTTCGGCTTCCATGCCCGGCTTGGGACGCACTGGCGCGGCGACAAGGATTTCCTGACGCAGGGCGTCAAACACCACCATGACGCGCGGACGCAGCAGCTGTCCCTCAGGCAGGTCCAGCGGATCCGGTCCGGCATGGTTGGGCAGACGCTCGACCTGACGGATCGTGTCATAGCCGAGATAGCCAAAGAGACCCGCCGCGATCGGCGGCAGGCCGGAGGGCAGGGTGAGGCGGCTCTCGTCAATCAGTTTGCGCAGCGATTGCAAGGGCTTGTCTGCGCTGGGCTCGAATGCGCCCGGCGCAACGCCGGGGGCGGGCGCGGTGGCGATCTCGGCCACATCGCCCCGGCAACGCCAGATGAGGTCCGGATCAAGCCCGATGGCGGAGTACCGCCCCCGGAAAGCGCCGCCCTCGACGCTTTCCAGCAGGAAGGTGTTGGTGTTGTGCGACGCCAGTTTGAGATAGGCGGAAACGGGCGTTTCCAGATCATCCACGCGCGTCGCGGTCAGAAGGGCGGTCTGCCCGCGCGCGCACAGCTCTGTCGCCGTCTCGAGATCCGGGGCGAAAGCGGTCATGACGCGCCTGTTATTGTGCGGTGGTGCGTCCCAGAGCCTGATCGATCAGGTCCTGGTTCTGACGCACATCGTAGGCGTTGATCAGCGCATTGGTGACGATCTGGGTCGCATCATCGCGCAGTTCGCCCGTCATCTCGTTGCGCTGGGCCTGGGTCACCGCGCCGCCCTCGGCTGCAATCACCTCATCCACGAGCACCAGGGCGCGGGTGGTCTGGTTGTCAGCGCGGGAAACAAAGCGTCCGCCTTCGGGTTGACGGAAGGCCTGAGCGACAAGCTGGGCGTTGAACGGGCCCGCGGTTTCTTCCCGCCCGAGCACAGCCGATTCAACCCGTGCGCCAGCGCCTAGGGATGCTGCAATGGCGTCAAGGGTTTCACCGGCGTCGAGCCGGGCCTGCACGTCGTCGACCACCTCCTGAAGGCGGTTGTCGGTTTCCCGCATGACCCAGAAACGCGTAGCGTCTTCACGCACTTCGTCCAGCTCGTAGAGACGGGCGGGTTCAATCTCGTCCACGCGGACCACGAAATACCCGCCATCCTCGCCATAGCCTTCAAGATCCGTCGCAAAACCCTGCTGGGCCGCGAAAGCGGCGGACAGGATGTCCGGGTTCTGTAGCAGGGTCAGGGCCGGCTCGCGGTCGGGCGAATACCCGTTTGCGCCGACAAAATCGATGCGCTCGGCGAACAGTCCCGCCTCGCGCGCAGCCTCTTCCAGCGTCGCGCCATTGCCGCGCGCTTCCTCGAAGACTCCCAGCGCGTCCAGCATCATGCCTTCTGCGGTGTCGCGCGCCAGTTCCGTGCGAAGCTCGCTCTCAACGGCGGCGAAATCGGGCGTGTCGGGATCATTGGCGGCGTCAATGCGCAGCACGCGCCAGCCCAGCTGACTCTCCACGGCCGCCAGCTCACCCGCCTGCATCTGGAAGGCGCGTTCGGCGATCTGGGCGTCCGGGACCTGATAGGCTTCCACATCCGCCAGAGCGACTTCGTCTCCAA
Source organism: Oceanicaulis sp. UBA6590 (assembly GCF_002433705.1). NCBI lineage: Bacteria > Pseudomonadati > Pseudomonadota > Alphaproteobacteria > Maricaulales > Maricaulaceae > Oceanicaulis > Oceanicaulis sp. UBA6590. The sequence continues at coordinate 37,918 of NZ_DJIQ01000027.1, read as the reverse complement.
GGCCGAGCTCGGCGACGACAGAGGCGACGGACTCGCCGGCGCCCAGACGCGCGGCGGCGGTTTCCGCGGTTTGCTGATCCGGGGCGGGCCATTGGGTCAGGGAGCGCGTCGCCGGATCGGCCAGCTCGCCGTTTTCAAGGCGATAGTCATAGAGCGCCTGCAGGTCTTCCTCGCTCACCTCAACATCCCGCAGCAGATCTGTCGGGGTGATGCGGACCAGGGTCAGCCGACGTTGCTCGGCGCGTTCGAAAATGCGGGCGTTCTCGCCGATGAAGGCGGTCAGGGTCTCATCATCCGGGGCTTCAGGCGTTTCAACCAGAACAGGACGCAGGAAAAGCGCGCGCAGGCTGCGGCGTTCATTCTCGTAAGCCGCCCGGATTTCGGCGTAGATGTCCGGCGCGCGGACGCCGCCCAGCGCAGCAGCGACAAACTGGGCGCGGCGCAGTTCGCTGGTGATGTCGGATTCAAACTGACGCTCGGCCATGGAGCCGCGATAGCCGTTTTCGCGCAGGATGGAGGCGTAGGTGCCCGGATCGAACTGATTGGTGAACGGGTTCTGGAAGGCCGGGATCGACCGCAGGGTTTCAAACAGCGTGTCGTCAGAGATCGTCAGGCCCATCTGATCCGCCTTGGCGTCCACCGCGGTCTCGGCGATGAGGCGGCGCACCACAGAATCACCCAGGCCCATCTGGTCCGCCTGCTCACGCGTGATCTGGGGATTGTCGCGCTGGATCTGGAAGAGCTGGCGCTCATAATTGCGCTGCACCTCGGATGCGCTGACGGTCTGGGGACCGACGACGAGCGCAGACGTGCCGCCGCCGCTGAAAATGTCGCTGACGCCCCACAGCGCGAATGCGGCGATGAGAAGCGCGATGATCATGCCGCCGATAATGGGCGAACGGGCGAGCGAGCGGATAAGCGAAAGCATGGAGCGTTCCAGATCAGGCCTAGGGGCGGGTGGGTATGCGGCGGGACCGTAGCCGGGCGGGGCTTGTGCGGCAAGCAGGCCAGTGCGTTGCAGCCGGGTTCTTGCACTGCTATCCCAGCGCGCCGCTTCTTCTAAGCGGCCAAACAAGAACGCAGGACGGGGATGGCGACGATGCGGCGCAAGCTGGTGGCGGGCAACTGGAAGATGAACGGGCTCTTGGCTGACCGGGCGTTCCTGACCGAACTTTCCGCTGCGCTGTCGCAGACTCCAGACGCGGATATCCTTTTATGTCCGCCCGCAACCCTGATCCTGGCCATGGCGCAGACCAAGCCCGAATGGCTGATGCTGGGCGGGCAGGACTGCGCCATGACGCAATCGGGCGCGCATACCGGAGATGTCAGCGCGCGGATGCTGGCGGATCTGGGCTGCAGCCATGTCATTGTCGGGCATAGCGAACGTCGCGCCGATCATGGCGAGGACAATGCGATTGTGCGCGCAAAGGCGAAAGCGGCGCTGGAGGCGGGGCTCACGCCCATACTCTGTGTCGGGGAAACGCTCGAGCAACGCGAATCGGGAGACGCTGAAGCGGTCGTCATCACCCAGATGCGCGCCAGCCTTCCCGAGTGCGCCGCAGACCAGATCGTCATCGCCTATGAACCGGTCTGGGCGATCGGCACCGGGCGCACCGCCAGTCCTGAGGACGCCCAGGCCATGCACGCCGCCTTGCGCGCGGCCTGGCCGGGTTCTGATGGCGACGCGCTGCGCATTCTCTATGGCGGTTCCATGAACCCTGCGAATGCAGACGCGCTGTTGTCGCAATCTGATATTGATGGCGGCCTCATAGGCGGCGCCAGCTTAAAGCCCGAACAGTTCGCCTCAATAATCCGTACGCTCCGGTAAGGCGTTCTTCAGAGTTTTTATTTAGTCTCCCCGGTTGAATAAGGAATTGGCCTGATCAACAGGCGGGGTGGTGCATGAGCGAAATCGATTACAGCCGCGCGAGCGTGGCGCTCTACGATCCGGTGTCCGTCAACCAGCGCACAACGCGATATTCTCTCCACGAGATTGGTTTTCGCGACATTTTCCAGCTCAACACCCTGTCAGAGCTGCGCCGGATCGTGCAGGACGACGCGCCGCATCTGATCATTGCGGAAACCGCGGATCATGAGGCGGAAGTGTTCAGGCTCGTGCGTGCGATCCGCTCGGGCGAACTGTCCAACAATCCGTTTGTCGCGCTCTTGCTGACATCCTGGCGTCGCGACGCCGATCTGGTGCGCAACGCCATTGGCTGCGGCGCGGATGATCTACTGATCCGGCCGCTCTCCAACAGCTTTGTCGAAGACCGCATTCGCACCCTGATCCGGGCCCGCAAGCCGTTCATCGTGACCAGTGACTATATTGGCCCGGACCGTCGTCGCGACAAGGAACGCGGCGCGGGCGCCGTGAAGCCGATCGAGGCGCCCAACGTGCTCAAGGCGGTCGTCACCAACGACATCGAGGCGCTGCAGAAAGCTCATGCCTGGATCGATGAGGCTCAGCGCACGGTTGAGGGCGAACGCCTGCGCCGCCTGTGCATGCGCATCATTGTGGGCGCGGAAGCGGGCATGCGGGAGATGAAGGTCGGCCGCCAGCCGGCGATCGATCTGTCGGAGTTCGAAAACAGCGCGCGCGAGCTTCGGGCTCGCATGGCGAAGTTCCGCTCCAGCGAAGCCTCCCGTGTCGCCAAGGCCTTGGTCGACGTCTCTCAGGAATTGCGTGAACAGGCCGGCCTTACCCACGCCAACCTCTCGCTGGCCAAGGAGCTCTCCATGGCCGCCTATGTCGCCTATGCCGGAGATGACGGTATGGAGCGCTCCCAGGAAGAGATGGCCAAAGCGGCTGAAGCGCTCCAGAGGCGCATGGCGGCGGCGTCCAAGCGCAAGATACAGGTGGAAGGTGGCGCTCCGCCTGAAGCTGAGCTAAAACGCGCGGCCAACTAGTCCGTCGCGGTCCTCGCGCGGACGAACTCTGTTTATTCGGAAACGCCGCGCAATGACTGCTGTCCTTCTGATCATCCACGTTCTTATCGCCGCCGCGCTGACCGGCGTCATCCTGATGCAACGCTCTGAGGGCGGCGCTCTGGGCATTGGCGGCGGTGGTCCCGGCGGCATGATGAGCGGCCGCGGCGCGGCCAACCTGCTGACGCGCGTCACCATGATCCTGGGCGCGCTGTTCATCGGCAACTCCATCCTGCTCGCCATCATTTCGGGCGTCACCACGTCCTCCGGTTCGGTCCTGGACCGCGTCGGCGAGACCCAGACCAATTCCGATCTGCCCTTTGGCGATCTGGAAGGGCTTGAAACCGATGTGCCTGCGCCGACTGATGAAGCGCCTGCCGACCCTGCACCGGCTTCCGATGACGCTCCTGCGCAGGATGAGCCGGCCCAGGACCCTGATTTGCCGAACTGATAAGCGATAGGGGCGCGCGATGTTCACATTGCTCGACCCCGTGTCCGCACTGCTCTGGCCGTCAGCCGCCCATTTGGCGCTGACGGCCTTTCTGTATCTGTGGCTGACGCTTGAGCGCGCTGGCGCCGTCATGTCCCGGCGCAATCGCTATGACGATTTCACGCGGGTGGACGCCGATCAGGGGCGCGGCGCGCGCGTAGCGGCGAATCTGCGCAACCAGTTTGAAGCGCCGCCCTTCTTTCACATGCTGGTTCTGGCGCTGGTTCTCGCTGGCGAGCCTCTGTTTTTACAGCTCGTTCTGGCCTGGATCTTTGTGGCGGGGCGTCTCGCACACACGCTGGTTCAGACTATGACGGGCAATGTGGTGCTGCGCGGTGTCGTGTTCTCCATCAACTTCCTCGCGCTCTGCGCGATGTGGGTGATTTTCTTCGTCCGCATGCTCAACAGCGCTTAACCGCGATTTCCACGGTCAAGTTCAGATCGGGCGCTTTTGTCGGGGACGATTCTGCGCTAAGCAGTCCGCCCATGCCGCGATACATTTTCATAACCGGCGGCGTGGTCTCCTCCCTTGGTAAAGGCCTCGCTTCCGCCGCACTCGGCGCGCTTTTGCAAGCGCGCGGGTATAAAGTCCGTCTGCGTAAGCTCGACCCGTATCTCAATGTGGATCCGGGCACGATGTCGCCTTATCAGCATGGCGAGGTCTACGTCACCGATGACGGGGCCGAGACCGATCTCGATCTGGGCCATTACGAGCGCTTCACCGGCGTGTCCGCCCATCAGAGCGACAACATCACCACGGGCCGCATCTATTCCGAGATCATCGAGCGCGAGCGTCGCGGCGATTATCTGGGCGCGACCGTGCAGGTGATCCCGCACGTCACCGACGCCATCAAGAATTTCGTCCTGTCGGACGCCGGCGATGTGGATTTCGTCCTGTGCGAGATCGGCGGCACGGTGGGCGACATTGAAGGCCTGCCGTTCTTCGAGGCGATCCGTCAGCTTGGTCAGGAGCTGGGCCGCGACAACGCCATCTTCATCCACGTCACGCTGTTGCCTTTCATCAAGGCGGCGGGCGAGATGAAGACTAAGCCGACCCAGCACTCGGTCAAGGAATTGCGCTCCATCGGCATCCAGCCCGACATCCTGCTGTGTCGCTGCGAAATTCCGATCGACCCCAGCGACAAGCGCAAGATCGCGCTGTTCTGCAATGTGCCCGAGAACGCCGTCATCGAGGGTCGCGACGCGGCCTCGCTCTATGACGTGCCGCTCGAATATCACGGGCAGGGGCTCGACAAGGTCGTGCTCGAGCGCTTCCGCATGGAAGACGCGCCCGAGCCGGACCTGACTATCTGGAACGGCATTTCCGAGGCCGTGAACAATCCCGATGGCGAAGTCACCATTGCGGTCGTGGGCAAGTACACGGTTCTGGTGGACGCCTACAAATCGCTTCTGGAAGCCCTCAACCATGGCGGCATCGCCAATCGGGTGAAAGTGAAGGTGAAATGGCTCGACGCCAGCCAGTTCGAGAATGCGGACAACCTCATCGAGCTTGAGGACATGCACGCCATTCTGGTGCCCGGCGGCTTTGGCGAGCGCGGCGCGGAAGGCAAGATCGCGGCGGCGCGCTTCGCCCGGGAACGCAAGATCCCGTATTTCGGCATCTGTTTCGGCATGCAGATGGCGGTCATCGAGGCGGCGCGCAATCTCGCCGGTCTTGAGGGCGCGAGCTCGTCAGAATTTGGCGAACCCAAAGTGCCGCTCGTGGGCCTTCTCACCGAATGGGTGAAGGATAACGAGACCATTCGTCGACACGCCGGCGGCGATCTGGGTGGCACCATGCGTCTGGGCGCGTTTCCGGCAGCCCTGAAAGAAGGCAGCAAGGTGCGCGAGATCTACGGCCAGGCCGCGATCCATGAGCGTCACCGTCACCGCTATGAAGTGAACATCGCCTACAAGGACGAGCTGGAAAAAGCCGGTCTGGTGTTCTCCGGCCTGTCGCCGGACGGGGTTCTGCCCGAGATCGTGGAGTATGCCGACCACCCCTGGTTCATCGGCGTTCAATACCATCCCGAGTACAAGTCCCGCCCGTTTGATCCCCATCCGCTGTTCGCAAGCTTTGTGGCGGCGGCCAAGGAACATAGTCGTCTGGTGTAACAGCCCTGTTGCATCAGGCCGCGCAAACCGGTATAGCCCGCGGCTCATTCGCGCGAAGTGTTCTTTGTGCGATCCCGAGTCATTCGCGTTTGAGAACGTAAGGAGAGACCGATGGCGGTCCCTAAGCATAAAGTCACCCGCTCCAAGCGCGGCATGCGTCGCGCGCACGACGCCATCGGCACGACGGCGTACATCGAAGACAAGGATTCCGGCGAACTGCGCCGTCCGCACCACATCGATCTGAAGACCGGCATGTACCGCGGTCGTCAGATCCTGGACGGCCAGGACGACTAAGCCGGACGCCGCGCCGCATTGGCGGCGCGCAGTCTGACAGAAAAAGCCCTGCACCAGACCCGGTGCAGGGCTTTTCGCATTTGCATGCCTCGTTTATGAAGCGCGCAGCAAAAGCACCAGAGCCGGGCAGGGGATGCGCGGCTTGATCCGATCAAAAGGACCTCCGCGCCATGACCGCCATCGTTGATATCGCCGCCCGTGAAATCCTCGACAGCCGGGGCAACCCGACCGTTGAAGTGGACGTCTTCCTGGAAGACGGCTCCATGGGCCGCGCGGCCGTGCCGTCCGGCGCCTCCACGGGCGCTCACGAAGCGGTTGAAAAGCGCGATGGCGGCGACCGTTACAAGGGCAAGGGCGTGCTTGAGGCCGTCACCGCGGTCGAGACCGAGATCTTTGAAGCCATCGCCGGGATCGATGCGCGCGAGCAGCGCACGATCGACGAGATCCTGATCGGGCTGGACGGCACCGAGAACAAGGCGCGTCTGGGCGCGAATGCGCTTCTGGGCGTGTCGCTGGCGACCGCCAAGGCCGCGGCGCTGGCCTCCGGCCTGCCGCTCTATCGCTATGTGGGCGGGGCGAACGCCCGCGTCCTGCCGGCGCCGATGATGAATATCCTCAATGGCGGCGCACACGCGGACAATCCGGTCGATTTTCAGGAATTCATGATCATGCCGACCGGCCTTGCGACCTTTTCCGAGGCGCTGCGTTGCGGCGCGGAAATCTTCCACGCCCTCAAATCCCAGCTTAAAGCGGATGGCCTGAACACCAATGTGGGCGATGAGGGCGGTTTCGCACCGGACCTTAAAAGCGCCGAGGCCTGCTTGGACGCCATCATGAAGGCGATCGAGACCGCAGGATACGAGCCGGGCTCTGACGTGACCCTGGCGCTCGACGTGGCCTCCACCGAGTTCTTCAAGGACGGCAAATACGTCATGGAAGGCGCGGGCCGCACCTGCACCTCTGATGAGTTCGCCGAATATCTCAAGGAACTGGCCAGCGCCTATCCGATCATCTCCATCGAGGACGGCATGGCCGAAGACGACTGGGAAGGCTGGAAGGCCGTCACCTCCATGCTGGACGGCGATGTGCAGCTGGTGGGCGATGACCTGTTCGTGACCAATCCCGAGCGCCTGGCGCACGGCATCGAAGTGGGCGCGGCCAATGCGCTGCTGGTGAAGGTCAATCAGATCGGCACCCTGTCGGAAACCATGGATGCGGTCGAGATGGCCCTGCGTTCGGGCTATGGCGCAGTGATGAGCCACCGCTCGGGCGAAACCGAGGACACCACCATCGCTGATCTGGCCGTCGCGCTGAACTGCGGTCAGATCAAGACCGGCTCGCTGGCGCGTTCGGACCGTACGGCCAAGTACAACCAGCTCCTGCGCATCGAGGCCGAGCTGGGCGATGCGGCCATCTATGCCGGCCGGACGGCCATCGCCGCCGGCTAGCGTGCGGCCGGATATGCGTTCTACAGAACGGCCCGGAGCGATCCGGGCCGTTTTTTGTTTCCCGCAAAACGGGAACGAATCAACACTTTCTGATTCGGCCTAACGCTTCCTTTACTGAGTTTGCCTAATCTGCCAATCGAACGATCCGCAAAAGGCGGGCGGTGGATGGATGGGTCATGATGAAGGTGCTGAAGCGCTTCATCCCCTTGATTGGGCTGGCTTTGGTGATTGGCTATCTCAGCTATCACGCGCTCCATGGTGAGCAGGGCTATCTCAATCATCTGCGCATTCAGGCGCAAATCTCGGCGGCTGAAGCCGAGTTGGCTGACGTGCGCTCAACCCGGGAACAGATGGAAGATCGCGTTGCGCGCCTGAAGGCGGACGGCCCGGACGCCACGGTGGACGTGGACTATCTCGAAGAACGCGCCCGCGCCGTCCTGCGCTTTGCCCATCCCGACGAAATTGTCGTCCAGATTGACCGCGGCGCACAGCCCGATCACGGCGGCTGAACCTCCGTTCACGGTTAATTGTTCGCACGCGCAACATAATCTATGCGCTTTACGGCATATTATCATCCCTGTTAAAGGCTGACGTGACGTCAACAGGGAGTGTGAGCCAATTGGTTCGCATGTGAAATATATGGCGACGAAACGCTCTTCCAGCGCTGCGAGCAAATCCGCCTCCGCGCGCAATAACAAAAACGATGTGAGCCAGGACCAGCTGATGGGCTGGTACAAGGACATGCTCCTGATGCGCCGCTTCGAGGAGAAGGCCGGCCAGCTCTACGGCATGGGTCTGATCGCGGGCTTCTGCCACCTCTATATCGGCCAGGAAGCGGTTGTCGTCGGCGTGCAGGGCGCTCTCGAAGAGGGTGATCAGGTGATCACCGGCTATCGCGACCACGCCCACATGCTGGCCACCGGCATGGATCCGAACGGGGTGATGGCTGAACTGACCGGTCGCGAAGGCGGCTATTCCAAAGGCAAGGGCGGGAGCATGCACATGTTCTCCCGTGACAAGCAGTTCTTTGGCGGTCACGGCATTGTGGGCGCGCAGGTCGCGCTCGGCACCGGGCTCGCCTTCTCTGACAAGTACAAGAAGAACGGCAAGGTTTGCGCGACCTATTTCGGCGATGGCGCGGCCAACCAGGGCCAGGTCTATGAGAGCTTTAATATGGCCAAGCTCTGGAACCTGCCTGTCGTCTACATTATCGAGAACAACCAGTACGCTATGGGCACCGCCGTCGCGCGCGCCAGCTCTGAAACGCATCTTTACAAGCGCGGCGCGTCCTTCGGCATTCCGGGCGAGGAAGTGGACGGCATGGACGTCACCGCCGTCTATGACGCCGCCAAGCGCGCCGTCGAGCATGCGCGCTCGGGCGAGGGGCCGTTCATCCTCGAGATGAAGACCTATCGCTATCGCGGCCACTCCATGTCCGACCCGGCGAAATACCGCACCCGCGACGAGGTCAACGATATTCGTGACCACAAGGATCCCATCGATCTGGCGCGCAAGATCATCCTGGAAAAGGGCTGGTCTGACGAGGACGCGCTCAAGGATATGGACAAAGAGGTCAAGGCCATCGTCAACAAGTCGGCCGACTTCGCCAAAGAGAGCCCGGAGCCTGATCCGTCCGAGCTCTACACCGACGTTCTGATCGAGGGTTAGGCGATGACTGTAGTCAACTTCGCTTTGCTCGCCGGACTAGCGGTCGCTCAGGCCGGCACGCCTGATGATGCTGAAAGCGGTGGATTTTCTACATGTATACCAGAAACTTATGAAGACGCGCTTGATTGTCTAGCGGAGGTGCTCGACGCGGAAAACGAGGCGCGTCTACTTGGTTACCGTTTTAATGAACTGTCACTGCTCCACCATGGCTTTGGAACTGGCTTGAGGAACGCTTGGCTCTGGGGCGAACGTAGCCCGGCAGCGTCCGACATGCTTGAGCGTGGATTTGTGCATCCCGATGATATGTCGAGTGCGATCATTACCGGTTTCTGGGCGCGCGAAAATGGCTGTGATTATCCCATCGAACCGGTAATCGCTTGGTACGCCGCCTATTGGACAGCTTCCGCCCAAGAGCGGGAAAATACTCATGAGGGAGAAGCTGTCGTGACACCAAATGAAGACAACAGTTTTACGATGCCACTGCCAGTCTGTCCGTTTGATTTATCGGGGTATCCGCCTGGCCGAGAACCGACAGTTGTTGAGTATTAGAATGTTTGCCCCTCAAGCGTCATCATCGCCGGTTCAACGCCGCGCCTTTACCGTTAGACCTGGAGCAGTTTGATGCCCATCCAAGTTCTCATGCCCGCGCTCTCACCCACCATGGAAGAGGGCACTCTGGCCAAATGGCTGGTGAAACCCGGCGATCAGGTCAGTTCCGGCGATGTGATCGCCGAGATCGAGACCGACAAGGCGACGATGGAAGTCGAAGCGGTCGAAGAGGGTCGGGTCGGCAAACTCCTCGTCGATGAGGGAACCGAAGGCGTTCAGGTCAACGCGCCCATCGCCATCCTTCTCGAAGAGGGGGAAGATGACAGCGCCCTTGAGGGGTATGATCCCGAAGCCTCGGGCGAAGATTCCGCGGCGTCGGGAGATGACTCAAAGGCTGACCAGAAAGACGCGCCGAAGTCTGAAGCGAAATCAGACGACAAGGCCGACGCGCCGCAAAAACCCAAAGGCAAGACCCTCTCTGATCCTGACATCCCCGAAGGGACCAAGATGAAGGAGATCACCATTCGCGACGCCCTGCGCGACGCGATGGCGGAGGAAATGCGCGCAGACGAAGCGGTCTTCGTCATGGGTGAGGAAGTCGCGCAATACCAGGGCGCCTACAAGGTGACCCGCGAGCTTTTACAAGAGTTTGGCGACCAGCGCGTGGTGGATACCCCGATCACCGAGCACGGCTTTGCCGGTCTCGGCGTCGGTGCGGCCTTTGGCGGTCTGAAGCCGATCGTCGAGTTCATGACCTTCAACTTCGCCATGCAGGCGATTGACCACATCATCAACTCGGCGGCGAAAACTCTTTACATGTCAGGCGGTCAGATGGGCTGCCCGATTGTGTTCCGCGGCCCGAACGGCGCGGCCTCCCGCGTCGGCGCCCAGCACAGCCAGGACTATTCCAGCTGGTATGCCCATGTGCCGGGTTTGAAAGTGATCGCGCCCTATGACGCAGCGGACGCCAAGGGCTTGTTAAAAGCCGCTATTCGCGATCCGAACCCGGTCGTGTTCCTGGAGCACGAGCTGATGTATGGCGAGACGTTCGAAATTCCCGACATGGATGATTTTGTCCTGCCCATCGGCAAGGCGAAAGTGCGCCGCGAAGGCTCTGACGTCACCATCACCGCGCATTCGCGCATGGTGGGCTTTGCCCTGCAAGCGGCTGAAAAGCTGTCTGAAGAGGGCATCGAGGCCGAGGTCATCGACCTGCGCACCCTGCGTCCGCTCGACACCGACACGATCATTCAGTCCGTCAAGAAAACCAATCGCATCGTCTGCGCGGAAGAGGGCTGGGGCCAGCATGGCGTCGGCGCGGAAATCGCTGCGCGGGTCACGATGGATGCGTTCGATTATCTCGATGCGCCGCCGACCCGGGTTTTCCAGGAAGACGTGCCGCTGCCCTATGCCGCCAACCTTGAAGCCTTGTCGCTGCCGGGCGTTGAGGACATCATCAAGGCCGCCAAGCAGGTGTGCTACGTGGAGTAGGGACCACCGTCATGACCGAGGCTGATGTCATCGAACAGATGGTGGAGTACCAGGACATCCTTCTGAACGGAGTCCAGGTCTTCTTCACGGTGGTGTCGGCCTATGTGGTCGCGGTCTGGGTCTTCCTGCGTCATGCCGGCTTCGGGCTCAGGCTCTTCTCCTTCTTCTTTCTCACCCTGGTGCTCGCCTTTCTCGGGCGCGTCGCCTACGGCTCGCAACGCATTCATGACGGCTTTGTCCAGACCCTGATCGAGCTTGATCAGACAGTCGGCCTCTCGCCCACCGGGCAGGCGGCGCTGGACAATGCCCTTACTGGCATTGACGAGCTGATCCAGAATTCGATGAACGGGGCCTTGGTAGTCGTCTACATCGCGCTGTTCTTCTTGACCTTTTTCGCCCGCTCGACACTGCGCTCGAAAGCGCAGACCAGCGGATCTGCCTGACGGAGCCTTCTGATGCCCATCGAAATCCTGATGCCCGCCCTGTCGCCCACGATGGAAGAGGGCACGCTGTCCAAATGGACGGTGAAAGAAGGCGATACGGTCAATTCCGGCGATGTGATCGCCGAGATCGAGACCGACAAGGCGACGATGGAAGTCGAAGCCGTCGATGAAGGCGTGATCGGCAAGATCCTGGTCGACGAAGGCACCGAAGGCGTGAAGGTCAATGCGCCTATCGGCCTGCTGCTCGAAGACGGCGAGGACAAGAGCGCACTGGAGGGCTATGAGCCCAAGGGCGCCGAAGGCGCGTCTTCGGGCGATGCTGACGCCAAGTCGTCTGACAAGACGTCCAAAAGCGAAGGCGAGGCGTCCGAGAGCAAGTCCGAACCCGCTTCAAGCTCTAAATCCGAAGCCCCGGCCGCCCCGTCCGATGACGATGGCGAGCGCATCAAGGCGTCACCATTGGCGCGTCGCATGGCGAAGGATGCCGGGCTTGATCTCAAGGCGCTCGATGGTTCGGGTCCCAAGGGCCGAATCGTCAAACGCGATATCGAAGAAGCCAGGGAGCAAGGCGTCGGCAAGGCGGACGACAAAACCGCCGCGAAATCCGAGGCGCCGAAATCCCAGCCCTCCAAACCGGTCGATGAGAACGAACCGCTGGCCCAGTACGGCATCAGCGCGGACCGCTATGAGATCAAGAAGGCGGACAATATCACCAAGATCTCGGCCAAACGTTTGTCCGAGAGCTTCCGCGATATCCCGCACTTCCCGCTCAATGTGGATTGTCGCCTCGATGCGCTGCTGAAATTCCGCAAGGAGATCAACGCCAAGACGCCTGAAGGCGTGAAGGTGTCGGTCAATGACATCCTGATCAAGGCGTCCGGTCTGGCGCTGAAGAAAGTGCCGCAAGCGAACGCCAGCTGGATCGAGGATGGCCGCATCGCGATGCACAAGCATGCCGACGTATCCGTCGCCGTGGCGATCGAGGGCGGTCTGATCACCCCGATCATCAAGGACGCCGACCAGAAGGGCCTGGCGCAGATTTCCACCGAGATGAAGGACCTTGCGACCCGCGCGCGCGACCGCAAGCTCAAGCCCGAGGAATATCAGGGCGGCACCTTCTCGCTCTCCAATCTCGGGATGTTCGGAATTTCGTCCTTCTCCTCCATCATCAACCCGCCCCAGGGCATGATCCTGAGCGTGGGGGCTGGTGAGGAGCGTCCGGTCATCACCGATGGCGCACTGGCCAAAGCCACCGTGATGACGGTGACGCTGACCTGTGACCACCGTGTAGTGGACGGCGCGAACGGCGCACGCTGGCTGTCCGCCTTCAAGGGCTTCATCGAAGATCCGATGACCATGCTGATGTAAGCGCTGCGGCGCGCCTGTCATTGTCTGCACCCAATCGCAGGCGCGCCTGCATCCTTGGAAGAGACGAAAACTCCAAAGGATAGAAGATCATGCGCTTGTCCCATCTCTGCCTCGCCAGTTCGCTCACGCTTCTCGCTGCGGGCTGCGCCACGACCTCCGCTCCCATGCCTGCGCCGACGGGCGAGGAGATGGCGTTTGCGCGCTGTGAGGATGCCTCTGATTTCGCTGAGCTGTCGGGCAGCTTGTGCGCAATGGTTGAGGCGCCGCTTCATCCTGGAATACCGGGCGCGGGCCATGTTGATCTCTTCGTGCGCAAGTTTCCGGCTCTGGGCGAGCGTGTGGGCGAGATCTGGATGCTGGCGGGCGGGCCGGGCGAGACCGGGCAGAGCTATTACACCGAGATTGCGGGCTTCCGCACGGCGTTCCCCGGCTATGACGTCTTCATTCCCGACCACCGCGGCACGGGACAATCAACACGGCTTTGTTCCGGAGAAACACCCGATAGCCCTGCCGGAACCGCGCTTGCGGGCGAGGAGTTCGGACCATGCTTTGGCGAGATTTGGCGGAATTCCGAGCGCAGCGCAGCGTTTTCCATGACCAATGGCGCCCAGGATCTGGATCATCTGATCGACGTGCTTGGCGGCGAGGGGAGGCGCTATGTCTATGGCGTCTCCTACGGCACAGGCTTGGCCATGCGGTTCACTCAGCTGCGCACGGTCTCTGTGGACGGGATCGTGCTCGATTCGCTCGTGCCCGCACTGGATGATGCTGAGCTCGATCTAAGCCATCGCTCTCACACCTATGATGCAGTGGGCCGAGAGGTGATTGCGCGCTGCGCGGCGGATGCCGCCTGCAATGCCCGGTTTGAGGGCGGGGTCGAGGCGGCGTTTGCTCAGCTGATCACCGAGATTGATGCGGGCGAGCGTGAAGACCTGGCTGAATATGTTCCCGGCGGCAATCTCAAGCACGCGCTCGGCATGATGCTCGATACGCCGGAAAGTCGCGCGCTGATCGCCGACGCTCTGGTGCTGGCGATCGAGACGCCTGAAGCCTTGCCGGGTTTCTTCGAGACCGAGGTGACGCCCGCCTTTGATCTGTTCGCGGCCGTGGCGGAGTATCCTGACACCGCCTTCTCGATCACGCTTGCAGGTCTGATCGGGGAATCCGAAACCAATCGCCGTCCCGACATGACCGCAGAAGACGTGGCGCGCGAGGAGGCCGGGATGGGTTTTACGTCCAGCCTGACCACCGTTCAGACCTTTACCCAGATGCCGCTTTACGAGCGCGACGCCTATTTTGACGCGCCCTATGAAAACCTGCCGCCGATCCTCGTGCTGCACGGCGACCTGGATCCCAAAACCCATATCGAGGGTGCGCGTCGCCATATCGCTGACATGCGTGAAGCCGGCGGCGATGTACATCTCACCGTGGTCGAAGATGCGCCGCATGCGGTGTGGTTCTTCGCCCAGAATTGCGTGCAGCAGAGCCTCCACGCCTTTTTCATTGCCCAGTCGCCCGCCGCGAGCTGTTCGCTCGATCCGGCGATGCGCCCCTCATAGTTCCGGGAGAGCCCCATGTCGGAAAACAGCTTTGATGTCATCGTGATCGGCTCGGGTCCGGGCGGCTATGTGGCCGCGATCCGGGCCGCGCAGCTGGGGCTCAAGACCGCTATTGTCGAGCGCGAGCATCTCGGGGGCATCTGCCTGAACTGGGGCTGTATTCCGACCAAGGCGCTTTTGCGTTCGGCGGAAATCCTCGATCACGCCAACCACGCCAAAGCCTATGGCCTGGTGCTCGACGGGCAGATGAAGCCGGATGTGGATGCGGTCGTGGACCGATCCCGCAAGGTGTCTGCGCGTCTCAACGGCGGCGTCGGCATGCTGATGAAGAAGAACAAGATCAGCGTCATCTGGGGCGAGGCGAAGCTGACCAAGCCGGGCGAGATCAAGGTGTCGAAACCCTCCAGGCCCGCCGTGGAGCCTCAGCATCCCGCGCCCAAGAACACGCTGGGCGAGGGGACGTATTCCGCCAAGCATATCATCTTGGCCACGGGCGCGCGTCCGCGGGCCTTGCCGGGGATCGAGCCCGATGGCGAGCTGATCTGGACCTATTTTGAGGCCATGAAGCCCAAGTCCTTGCCCGAATCCCTCGTGGTGATGGGCTCGGGCGCGATCGGCATCGAGTTCGCGAGCTTTTATCTCTCCATGGGCGTGGATGTGACCGTGGTCGAGCTGATGGACCAGATCATGCCGGTCGAGGATGCGGAGGTTTCCAAGATCGCTCGCAAGGCGCTCGAAAAGCGTGGGCTGAAGATCATCACCGGCGCCAAGATCTCCAAGGTCGACAAGCACAAGGACGCTGTCACCGCCCATGTGGAGACCAAGGACGGCAAAACCGAAACGATCAAGGCGGATCGCCTGATCTCGGCGGTGGGCGTTCAGGGCAATATAGAAAATCTGGGCCTTGAGGATCTCGGCGTGAAGACCGATCGGGGCTGTGTGGTGATCGACGGCTATGGACGCACCAATGTGGACGGCCTGTATGCGATCGGCGATGTGGCCGGTCCGCCCATGCTGGCGCACAAGGCCGAGCATGAAGGCGTGATCTGCGTGGAGAAGATCGCCGGCGTGGAAGGCGTCCACCCGATGAACAGGAATCACATTCCGGGCTGCACCTATTGCAATCCGCAAGTCGCCTCGGTGGGCCTGACCGAAGCCCGGGCCAAGGAGGCGGGCTATGACATCCGCGTCGGGCGCTACAACTTCGCCGCCAATGGCAAGGCCATTGCGCTGGGCGAGGATACAGGTCTGGTCAAAACCATCTTTGACAAGAAGACCGGCGAGCTTCTGGGGGCGCACATGGTGGGCGCGGAAGTGACCGAGCTGATTCAGGGGTTTGTGGTGGCGATGGGGCTTGAGACCACCGAGGAAGAGCTGATGCACACCGTCTTCCCGCATCCGACCCTGAGTGAAATGATGAAGGAAAGCGTGCTGGATGCGTATGGACGCGTCTTGAACAGCTAGGACTGCGCACCTTGCATCCGAAACCGTATCCGGCGGCATCTAGGGTGTGAGACCGCCCTTTCGGGCGGCGACGGATATGGGAGACACATGATGATGCGGACGGGTTTGGGCGCTGTTTTGAGCGTGATGATGCTGACGGGATGCGTGCAGGCGTCTGATGGACCGACCACCACATTCGATGGTCTGGCGGGGCGCCGGTCCGTCGATACGGACGGCAATGTCGAAATGAATGGCGCCGCCATCACCCTCGAAGGCCGGGTCGGCGGCTGGGTTGAGATGAACGGAGCCTCCGTGGATGTCCGCGCTGACATTGGCGGTGATCTGGAAGCGAACGGCGCCAGCGTGGAAATCGACGGTCAGGTCACGGGCGCCAGCGAGATCAACGCCGGATCGGCTCACCTGAGCGGCGTCTATCTGGGGCCGGTTGAAGTGAATGCCGGCAATGCCCGTCTTGAGGGGCGATATGCCCAGACCCTGCGCGCCAATGCCGGCGCCATGACCCTGGAGGGAGACCATGCCGCGCCGGTCTATTTCGCCGGCGCCGGTCGGGACCGAAACTTTCTGGGGCGGGAGCGTTCGGATCGCTCACGTCTGGTGATTGACGGGCATCTGGCTGCAGGTGGTGATGTCTGCGCTCACGAAGTGATCATAGAGAGGGGCGCCACTCTGGGCGATGTCCTGCGCGTGCGCGCTGATGCCCGGCCCGACCTGCCTTCGGGGCTGTCGCCGGAGATGATCGAGTACACGCCGCGCGACGGCGAACGCTGCCGCGAATACTGATTACTCCAACGAACTGACGGTGAGGGGCGGTCCGCGAAGCGGGCCGCCTTTTTCTTTATGGGCTTAAGTTTTGAGCGCCTTGATCAAAAAATTTATCGTTTTTCGAAAAATTCCGCTTCCTTATCGAGTTTCGATATGATATCGAGTTTCGATAAGGTTGGTCATATAAGAAATATCGGGGAACCCGAAATGACACGTCTCCTTCTCACCACTGCGGTCGCCAGCGTCCTGGCGCTGACCGGCTGCATCGACGTTACGGTCAGGACGCCTGCCTACGCCACCAGCGGCCAACAGAGCCTGCAGGGCGGGGATTTCACTGCGGTTCTGAACGAAGAGGGCGATTTCCGTCTGACGGGCGCAGATGTGCGCGTGTCCGGCGAGGTCGCCGGTCGGCTGCGGGTCAGCGCCGCCGAGTTCGTAGCGCGCGAGCTGCATGCCGGAGCGCTGTCCGTCACCGCCGCAGACATTGCCTTTTCCGGTGATGTGGATGGACCGGTCAGTCTGACGGCCTCGGATGTGAGCTGGCGCGGCAGTGCTGGCGAGAACATGCAGATCCGCGCCGCCGACCTGCATTTTGACGGTCGCGTGAGCGGTCATCTGGGCGCCCAGGTGGCGGATGCGGTCTTGTCCGGAGACTTTGCGGATATCGAGATTTCCGCCGCCGATCTGGAAATTGATCGTCATGCCCGCATCCAGGGATCATTGATCGCCAATGCGGCCGATTTCGAGCTTGAGGGCGTGGTCTCCGGCCCGCTTGATCTCAGCGCCCGGACGGCGCGGATCAATGGCGCATTGCAGGCGCCGATGATCCTGAATGTGGATCCGGGCCGTGGCCGGTTGTCCTCCCGGGATGGCCTGGTCGAACTCAACAGCGACTCGGTCGGCGGATTCATCTGCGCGCGTCGTGTCGTCATCCGCGGTCAGGTCGATGGCCAGCTTGATGTGATGGCTGACTCGCCCCCCGAACTGCTCAATGGCGCACAGGCGCACGACATCCGTTTCACGGCCCGTAATGGCCAGCGTTGCGAACGCAACTCGTAAAGGAGAGGTTTGATGCTCAAGTCTCTGAAAAAATACATGGGGTCGCTGCTGGTGGCAGGTCTGCTCTGCGGCGCGGCCAGTGGCGCGGCCCAGGCCGGTCAGTATATCGGCGGCGATCTCAATCTGTCGCTGGATGAGAACGATGATGTTCTGGTGCTTGCCGCCGATGTGGTGGGCGAAGGCCGGGTCGGCGGAGATCTGACGGTGTTTGCGGCGGATGTGCGCATGAACCTCACCGTGGAAGGCGAGGTCCAGATCGTTGCGGCTGATATCGAGATTGACGGCGCCATTGACGGCGAGGTCGGGATTGCTGGCGCGGACATCCGCATCGGCGCAGACATCTTCAATGATCTGGATGCGGCGGGCGCCGACCTGACGCTGAGCGGTACGGTCGCCGGCGACGCGGCGCTGGCGGGCGCGACAGTGATCATCACGCCGGACGCCATCGTCTCAGGCCGGACCGAGATCGGTGCGCGCGAGCTCTACATGGAAGGCCGTCTGGAGCAGGGCGCGGAGATTCATGCCCGTGACGTGGTGATCTCCGGAACCATCGAGGGCCCGGTCGATATCCGCGCCCGCGACGTGGTGATCGAGAGCGGCGCCGTGCTCACCGGTCCGGTGACGATCCGGTCGCCCAAGCCGCCGTCCGTGGCTGAAGGCGCGCAAGTCGGCGATCTGGATTATCAGCAATACGACTTTGACGAGGATTCCGACTTCGATCATCCCAATGTGAATATCGGCATCGACGATTTCGGGTTCGCTCCGTCGCCCTGGGCTTTTGGCGGCGTGTTCACCGCCAGCGCGTTCCTGCTGGGTCTTCTGGTGTCCCTGGCCAGCCCGAAAGGCGTTGCGGGCATTGCGAGCGCCTTCCGTCGCCAGCCCTGGCTGTCGGGCCTTCTGGGCCTCGTGGTTCTGGCGGTTCTGCCGGTGCTGACGCTGACGCTCTTCGTCTTGTTGCTGGCGACCGTGATCGGCATTCCGCTTGCTTTCCTGCTGATCTTCGCCCTGCCGATCGTGCTGTTCCTGTCCTATGTCTTTGGCGGCATCGTGATCGGGGATCTGGTGATGAACCGTTCCGGCGAACCAGCGCGCTTCGGACTGCGGGCCGGCTCCATGCTCGCGGCTCTGCTGGTGATCGGTCTTCTGTCCGTGATCCCGCTGCTGGGTTGGCTGATCAGCACCATCGTGTTCTGCATCGGTCTGGGCGCCTGGACTATCGCCCTGTTCTCGCGCACGAAACCGGCCCAGAACATGGACGCAGTGTAATGAAATAAGTACAGCGTTACCCTGTTACGATCCCGGTCGACCTTGTAGGTTGGCCGGGATTTTTTGTTCGTAAGCGGTCATAGAGCCGCAGACATGCTTCAATCGGGGGAGCGCTCATGTCCTTGATCAAAGTCGCCCTGGCGGCTGGCGTCGCACTGGTGATCAGTGCGCCCAGCTTTGCTGATCCTATCCGTCAAACCACCAACAACTGGCGCGACGCCTTCCGCCAGCTGGAGGATGAAGATTGGCCGACGCCCAATCGTGAACGTCGCGCCACGGGCGCGCCGGGTCCGGATTACTGGCAGCAACAGGTCGATTACGACATCGACGTCGCGTTCGACGAAAACTCCAAGGTGCTGACCGGTTCGGCCACGGTGACCTACACCAACAATGCGCCGGACACGCTCGATTACCTCTGGTTCCTGATGGACCAGAATCGCTTCCGTCCGGATTCCATCGCGGTGATGACGGAAACCGTGGGCGGCGCCTCTCGCGCCAATGCGCGGACCGGGGCTGCAGCCTCTGTGGACGGCGTTTCGGCGAGCACGCTGCATCGCGCACGCCGACTTGAGGAAGACGGTCTGGGCTTCAACGTTCAGTCTGTCACGCTCGAAGACGGTACGGCGCTGGATTACACGATCGTCGACACGCTGATGCGGATCGACCTGCCGGAAACGCTGGAGACCGGTGATTCGGTCACCTTCACCATCAACTGGGATCATGTGCTGATCGAGACCGCGGTGATTGGCGGCCGCTCCGGCTGGGAATGCTTTGACGAGGACGGCGAGGGCGGCGACTGCATCTATCAGATGGCGCAGTGGTTCCCGCGTGCAGCCGCTTTCACCGATTACGAAGGCTGGCATAACAAGGCCTTCCTGGGGCGTGGCGAATTCACGCTCGAGTTCGGCGACTATGACGTCTCCATCACCGTGCCGCAGGATTTCGTGGTCGCCTCGACGGGTGAACTGCAGAATCCCGAGGAGGTGCTGACCGAAGCCCAGCGCGAGCGCCTCGAAGAGGCCGCGACCGCGGAAGAGCCGGTCTTCATCATCACGCCGGACGAGGCGCGCGCCAATGAACGCCGGGGCACCCGCTCCACAGCGACCTGGGAATTCCATGCCGAGAATGTGCGTGATTTTGCCTGGGCGACGTCGCGCAAATTCATCTGGGACGCCGTGGGCGTTGAGCAGGATGGCGCTGGTCAGGCCCCGGATCGCGTCATGGCGATGAGCTTCTACCCCAATGAGGCGGAGCCGCTGTGGTCGACCTATTCGACCCGCGCCATCGAGCACACGATCGACGTCTACAACGAATTCTCCTTCCCCTATCCGTATCCGACGGCACAGTCGATTTCCGGTCCGCAAGGCGGGATGGAATACCCGATGATCACCTTCAACGGCGCGAGCTATGGCCGTCCGGTGATCGGGGACGATGGCGAGCTGACCTATTCTCGCCGCGCCAAGTTCGGCCTGATCGGCGTGATCATCCATGAGATCGGCCACATCTATTTCCCGATGACGGTGAACTCCGACGAGCGCCAATGGACCTGGATGGATGAGGGCCTGAACACCTTCCTGCAATTCCAGGCCGAGCGCCGCTGGTCCGAGGACTATCCGGTGCGCCGCGGTGATCCGGACCTGATCGCCAACTACATGGTCTCCACCAACCAGGTGCCGATCATGACTCAGTCTGATTCCATCCCGCAATTCGGCAACAATGCCTATGGCAAGCCGGCGACCGCCCTTGTGGTGCTGCGCGAGACGGTTCTGGGCCGCGAGCTCTTTGATCGCGCTTTCCGCGAATACGCCCAGCGCTGGCGCTTCAAGCGTCCGACGCCGTATGACTTCTTCCGCACCATGGAGGAAAGCTCGGGCGTGGATCTCGACTGGTTCTGGCGCGGCTGGTTCTATTCCACCGACCATGTGGATATCGCCATCACCTCGGTGACCGAAGGCACGGTGAACACCGAGAACCCGGAAATCGAGAATCCGCTGGATCGTCAGCGGGAGGCGGATGGCGCCAACTCGACCACGCTGCAGAACAATATCGATGAGGGCCTTGCTTTCTATGAAGCCGAGAATCCCGAGGTTCAGGATTTCTACTCGGCCAATGACCCTCATGTGATCACCAACCGTCAGCGCGAAGCCTATGAAGAGCTGCGCAATGGCGATCTGCCCCAGCATGAAGCTGATGCGCTGGATTATGACGGCTATGTCTACTTCGTGAACCTGGAGAACCAGGGCGGCGTCGTGATGCCGGTGATCCTCGAATTCACCTTCGCGGACGGCAGCACGGACGAAGTCCGGATCCCGGCGGAAATCTGGCGCTTCAATCCGGATTCCGCGATCTGGCGCTATATCAGCGACAAACAGGTCGTGTCCGTGGAGCTCGATCCGCATCTGGAAACGGCCGATGCGGATCGCACGGACAATTACTATCCGGCGCAAATACAGCCGAGCCGTCTTGAGGTCTATCGCGACACCTCGCGGTCTTCCTCGCTGATGGATGACATGGATCTGCGTGTCGAGCGCGACAGCATCCGGACACGGGACCAGTAATGGGTCGCGGCGTCCTCCGCCTTCTGGTTCTGGCCGTTGCGCTCTGCGCAGCGGCCGGTTCCGCTTACGCCCACAGGCTTCACGCCGGACTGACGGACATATCGGTCAATGACGTCACGGGCGAGCTGGAAGTCGTGCATCGGCTTTTCATGCACGACCTCTATCCGGCGATCGATTTCAACGCCATCGACGACACCGAATTGTATGAAACCCGTCAGGGCCTGCTGCGCCTGGGCGCGTATGCGGCGGCGCGGTTCTCCATGCGGGTTGAAGGCGAGGGGCCCTTGCCGCTGCGCTTTGTCGGCGCCGAGCCCGATGGTGAGTTCACCTTCTTCTATTTTGTGGCTGAAGCGCCTGAACCGGGCAGTTCGGTGATCATCGACAATCGCTTGCTGGTCGATTTCCTGCCCAGCCAGTCCAATCTGACGAATGTTCGTCTGGGCGAGGATGTCCAGTCCCTGACCCAGGGACCGGACAACCGTGCGCCGGGCCGGGCGCGCTTCTAGCGTTCCGCGCCGAAGCGGGCGTTGATCCAGTCCGCGATGATCGCCATGGCCTCAGGGTCCATGGTCTCCTCGATCTGGGCGTATTCCGCGATCAGGCCCGTGCCGGCCTTCTGGAAGAGGTGATTGCGTCCTTCCAGAACGACGATCCGGGCATCGTCGTGATCGCCCAGAGCCGCCTCAAGGCCGGACACATTGGGCTCGGCGACGATCTGAAGATCGAGCGTGCCTTGCAGGGCCAGAACCGGTTGATCCATCTGTGACAGCCAGTGCGCCGGATCGTGCTCCAGAAGGGCACGATACCAGTCCCGGGTTTGCTGCTGAATGAACATTGCCTTCTGATCGGCGGTGATTTCGAGGGTCGCCAGCCGGTCATCCGTCAGCAGGCCTTCGAGCGCCGTCCGGGCCTGCTCTGCCGAAGCGGCGTTCCTGACGGCGTCGGTCACGCTCTGCAGGACCTGCGTCCGGGCCGCGATCACGGACGGATCCACATCCATGGCGACATTGTTGGCGACCATCTGATCGACCACGAACTGATGGCCCGGCGTGCCCGGACCCGCCAGAAGCACGATAAAGGCGGTTGCCGGATCCTCGACCGCGACAACAGGTGCGATCAGTCCGCCCTCGCTATGGCCGATCAGGCCCACAGAACGGATATCGGCCTGCTCACGCATGAAGGCGGCGACAGCTTCAGCGTCCGAGGCGAAGTCATAGGAGGTGGCGCTGGCGAAATCCCCTGAGGATTGCTCAAAGCCGCGATCGTCATAGCGCAGCACGGCTATGCCCTCACGGGTCAGGTAGTCGGCGAGCACAGCAAAGGGCTGATGCGTCCAGACGGTTTCATTGCGGTCTTGCGGGCCAGACCCCGAGATCAGCACCACGCCGGGAAACGGACCTTCGCCCTGGGGCACGGTCAGCGTGCCGGCCAGCGTCACCCCCTCCGCATCGGGGTTGTCGATGCGCACATCGAGTTCTGTATAGGGAAAGGGGGGCAGCGGGGTTTGCGGGCGGTTCGGCCCGGTTATCTCGCTGGCGATGCGTACAAAGGATACATCAACATCCTCAAAGCCCGGGCGACGCCATTGCCCGTTGAGCGTGTCGGCATCCCGTTCAAAGGTGTAGGTGACATTCGCGGCCGGGATCGTGAACTCGATGAACGATCCTGTCCGGGCGAGACCGGTGACGGGGATGCCATAGACGCCCTGGGTGATGGAGTTCAGTGCGAGTTGCGTGCCGGCCTCCCCGGTTTGAACCTCGAGCGTGAACTCGAGCCGGGTATCGTCGCGATCAAGATGGCCCTCCCACATTCCATCCAGCTCAGGCATGAAAACGGCCTGTGATTGAGCAGGGCGCGCAAAGCGGGTCGGGATCTGCATGCCCTGGCTGAAGACGCCGTCATAGCTTTGAGTCTGCGCATTCCATTCGCCATCAAACCGCGCGCCGATCTGCTGGATGGAGAAGCTGAAGCGGTCCGCATCAAGGGTGACCGTGCTGACCGGGATATCCTGACCGGGGGCCTGGTCCAGGCTTTCCAGAACCGCGGTTTGCTCGCCGTTCTCGTTCAGGGAGACCGTTACCTGCAGGCGCAAATCGCCGCCGGGAGTCTCCAGGGTCGCGCGCCAGGGTCCCAACCGATCGTCAGGCGTCTGGGCGGAGGCGAGGCAGGTGACGAGAAGGATCAGAAATCCTCCGGCCAGGATCGTGAAGGGAGTTGAAGGTCTTGGGGGCATGTCGGGATTGTCCTCTATGTCGGATTCTGGACACGGCTTTCCCGTTCGGCGACTCGCGCCGTTCAGAATCCGGTTTGTCCTTAGGGAAGAAGAATGGGGGGCTTGCGCCCCCGGATCAGGCGCGGGGCCGGGCGAGAAGCACCATGCGCAGCATCATGAGAGCGACGCCGAGAAACAGGGCGCCCAGCGAGAGCGGCTTGGCGAGGTCGAGTGGCGCGAACACCCAGACAAGCCCGTACAGAAGGCCCGAGACCACCATGAAGACGCCGGTGGTGCGCATCTGCGCCTGACGCTGGGTGCTCGCACTCGGATCATCGGAGAGCGGGACGGGAGTCTTGGGCATGATATTGCCCACGACGATCAAGAGCATGGCGAACACGATCCCGGTCGAGCGTTGCTCGAACTGATCGGTGACCCACGCAAGGCCCGAGGTGTAGATGACGGTCATGCCGAGAGCGACGGCGATCATCAGGGCCGCAAGGCCGATGGAACGACGGATCAGGGCGCGTTCCTCAAGCCCCTTTTCGCTCAGCGGATATGCAAACCGGAGCTTCTCGATCAGGATCCAGCAGCCTGGCAGGAAGATCGCCGCCAGCCCGAACATCCAGGCGAGGCCGGGTTCACGGACAATCATGATCAGGGCGAGCGCCAGAACGGCGATCACGATCATGAGGGGAAACATCAAGGTGTTCTTAGCGGGAGCATCGCTCATTTAGGCTCCTCCTTGTCAGTCGCGGTCGGGCCTGCGCCCAGTCCGAAGGCTTTCGCGAAACCCAGAAGCGCGTCCTCAAGCACGCTGAGCTTGATGCGATAGGTGATGGTCTTTCCCGATTTTGTGGCTTCGACCAGATCGGCCTCCTTGAGCACAGCAAAGTGCGCCGACATGGTCGGCTTGGAGACGTCGAACTCGGCCGCGAGGTCGCCCGCGGTCATGGGCCGCTCTCGCAAGAGCTCCAGGACGCGCCGACGAGTCGGGTCTGAAAGGGCTTTGAATATCGTGCTCATGAATAGACGATTAGCTAATCGTCGAAATGATGGCAAGCGAATAATTAGCAATCTGTCTAACTATAACCCCGGATGTGCTGTCACGACGCTTGATGCAGGGGGCGGGGGGGCTTATTTGGGGCCTATGGTCAATCTGATTACATCCCGCTCCGCCGCGCTCGACGCTCGCGCCGCGCGCCATCCGGAAAAGCAAAAGCGCCCGGATACGCCCGTTCTGCGAAAGCCGGACTGGATTCGCGTCAAGGCGCCCGCCGGCGGCGTGTTCTCCGAGACCCGCAATGTGGTCAAGGAGAACAACCTCGTCACGGTGTGCGAAGAGGCGGGATGCCCCAATATCGGTGAGTGCTGGTCGCAAAAGCACGCGACCTTCATGATCATGGGCGAGACCTGCACCCGCGCCTGCAGCTTCTGCAATGTGAAGACGGGTCTGCCCGACGCGCTGGATGCTGATGAACCGCGCCGGGTGGCGGAAGCCACCGCCACGATGGGTCTCAAGCACGTCGTGATCACCTCGGTCGACCGTGACGACCTGTCAGATGGCGGCGCCGAACATTTCGCCCAGGTGATCCGGGCGATCCGTGAGGCCGCGCCGGGCACGACGATCGAGATCCTGACGCCGGACTTCCTGCGCAAGCCGGGTGCGGCGGAAGTGGTGATTGACGCCAAACCGGACGTGTTCAATCACAATCTGGAAACCGTGCCGCGGCTCTATCTGAGCATCCGTCCGGGAGCGCGTTATTACCATTCGCTGCGCCTTCTGGAACGGGTGAAGGAGCGCGACCCCAGCCAGTTCACCAAGTCGGGCATCATGGTCGGCCTTGGAGAGACCAAGGAAGAAGTGATGCAGGTGATGGACGATATGCGGTCCGCCGGCATCGATTTTCTGACCATTGGCCAGTATCTGCAGCCGACCCGCAAGCACGCGGCTGTCGACCGTTACGTCACGCCGGAAGAGTTCAAGAGCTATGAGACCATCGCCCGCGCCAAGGGGTTCTTGATGGTTTCCGCCAGCCCGCTCACCCGCTCCAGCTATCACGCCGGAGATGATTTCGAGCGCATGCGCGCCGCGCGTGAAGCCGCGCTGGCGTCGGGCAAATCCGTCTAGAGAGTTCCATGAGCGCCGAACACGTCGAACGGATGCGCTTGCGCTACCGGCCCGATGATCTCTTCGAGCTGGTGAGCGATGTCCGCCGCTATCCTGATTTCATCAAGCCGATCACCGCCATGCGCATCACGCAGGATGACGTCAGGGACGGTGTCGGAGAGCTCGTCGCCGAGGCTCGGATACGCTTCAAGTTCGTGCGCGAGGGCTTCACCACGCGTGTGACGCTGGACAAGTCCGCGCGTACGATCGACGTGACCTATCTGACCGGTCCGTTTCATGATCTGGCCAATCACTGGCGCTTTCATGAGCTGGAAGACGGCTCGACGCTGGTGGATTTCTGGATCCGCTACGGCTTCAAGAACCCCGTCCTTCAGATGTTGCTCGATGGCAATCGCAGCCGGGCGATCCGGTATCTGATCAGCGCCTTTGAGGATGAAGCCGCCAACCGCTATCAGCAGGTGGGCGCACAGGAGTTTGATCTGGGGCCGGCATTGGCCGCCCTGCCGGAACCGTCAGGGGCGTCAGCCTAGGGCGTCGATCAACAGCCTGAGCGCCTGCTCTACGGTGAGGGCGCGCACCCGGTCCCGCCCCACATCTCCGAATTTGCGGCTGAGGGTCCGCGTCGGTTTTCCCGCCTGGGCAAGGCCGAACCAGACAAGGCCAACAGGTTTGTCTGCGCTCCCGCCGCCAGGGCCTGCAATGCCCGTCACCGAGACCGTGAGGCTGGCCTGACTGTGCGCGAGCGCGCCTTCCGCCATTTGCTGAGCCGTTTGCGAGGACACAGCGCCATGGGCCTGCAATGTCTCTGGCGAGACCTCGAGCATCTCCATCTTGGCGCTGTTTGAATAGGTGACGAAGCCGCGATCGACGACGGCTGAAGACCCTGCAATGTCGGTCAGTGCGCCGGCGATTAGTCCGCCCGTGCATGATTCCGCCGTGGCGATCTTCACGCCGCGGGTTCGCGCCAGCTCGATCACTTGCTTTGCATAACTGTTGGCCGGGCTCATGACGCGAGCCCTGTCACCACGGCTTCCGCCGCGAGACCTTCGCCGCGGCCCGTAAAACCCAGCTTCTCGGTGGTGGTCGCCTTGATGTTCACCCGTTTGGGATCAAGACCCATGATCTCGGCGACGCGAGCCTTCATGGCTGCCTTGTGAGGCCCGATCTTGGGGCGTTCGCAAATCAGCGTCACATCCACATGCACGGGTCGTACGCCTGCCTGGGCGGCGATTTTCACGGCGTGGGCGAGGAATATGGCCGAATCCGCGCCCTTCCATTGGTCGTCTGAAGGCGGAAAGTGATCGCCGATATCGCCCAGACCCGCCGCGCCCAGCAGTGCGTCCGTTACCGCATGCAGCCCCGCATCCGCGTCGGAGTGACCGATCAGGCGATAGGGGCAGTCGATGAAGACGCCGCACAGATGGACCCCGTCTCCCGCCGTCATCCGGTGCACGTCATACCCTGAACCGGTGACCGAGACCGATGGCGCGCCCCCTGGCGCAGCCTGAGCGAGAGACTGTTCGGCGCGTTTGAAATCCTCCGGGTAGGTCACCTTGAAATTCGCTTCCTCGCCCTGTGTCAGAGCGACGTCCAGACCAAAGGCTCGCGCCAGCGAGACCTCGTCAGGATAATCGGATTGGGCGCGGGTGAAAGCCTCACGCAGGCTTTGTGTTCTGAAAGCCTGCGGCGTCTGCATCCGGTAGAGCAGATCCCGGCTCACCGCCTGCACGCCGCTATCGTCTGATCGCACGAGCGCGTCTGTGACGGGCAGGGCCGGCGCCGCGCCGTGATGGGTGTCGAGCACTTCGATCAGACGGTCGATGACGGCCTGAGAGAGCATGGGGCGCGCCGCATCATGGATCAGCACACGGCTCGCGCGGGCGAGGGCCAGGGCGTTGCGCACGGAGCCTGTCCGGGTGTCTCCGCCTTCGACCAGTTCAGCGTTGACGCCGTCCAGACAGGCCTGGACCTGATCAGCCTGGCCTGGCGCATGCGCAATGATGATCTGCGCGCAGGCAGGGTCGGCGGCGAACCGCTTCACGCTCCATCCGAGCATGGGATGTCCAGCCAGTTGTCGGAACTGCTTGGGCGCGCCGCCGCCAGCGCGTTCTCCGCGACCGGCGGCGACAATGCATGCTGTGTAGGCCATGGCGTGGCGCTTATTCCCTTGATTTCACCATGGCAGCGATAGGCAATTCAGACCATTCCGTCTAGCTGGCGTTCAGTCCGGGCGAACCGGCGCAAGCCAGCAAGACAGTCCGGTCAGGGGTTCAGCGGGCAGTAATCGCTGAAGACGTCATAGATGATGCCGTTATGAAAGATGCGGACGCTCCAGAAGCCAGCCACTTCGGTGCAGGAGAGGACCACAGCATCTTCAGGGATGGTGTCGGCATGAGCGGCCGGCGTCGCCAGCAGGGCGGATGCGCCGAGCGCGACAGCGCCAAGCATGAAACGAATGGATGGCATGACTTTACTCCTTCAAATGGATACGGAATTCAACCGTGAGAACGCATCGGCCTGGAGTCAATCCCGTTATGGGAGAAATTTGATCCGGTGCTAACCCAGCCGTGTCCCGGATCGGGCGTTAATTCATTCGGTCTCTGGAAGAGGAGCAGCAGACACGGTATTTCAGAGGAATGACGCGCGCTCAGACCCTCCTGTCCGGCTTTGACATCGGACCCATTCATGTGAAGCGTCCAGTCCTGCTGGCGCCCATGTCCGGCGTGACCGACTGGCCCATCCGAAAGCAGGCCCACCGGTTTGGGGCGGGGCTGGTTGTGAGCGAGATGGTGGCCTGTGAAACGCTGGCTCAGGGGCGGGAAGACGTCATCCGGCGTATGCGGGCGGATGGAGATTGCGGTCCTCATGTGATTCAGCTTGCAGGGCGTGAAGCGCACTGGATGGATGTGGGAGCCCGTCTCGCCGAAGAAGCGGGCGCTGACATCATCGACATCAATATGGGCTGCCCGGCGCGGCAAGTGACGCGCGGGTTGAGCGGTTCGGCCCTGATGCGCGATCTTGATCATGCTCTGACGCTTGTTGAAGCCACGGTGAAAGCCGTGTCCGTCCCGGTGACTCTGAAGATGAGACTGGGGTGGGACCATGACAGCCTGAATGCTCCGGAACTGGCGCGTCGCGCGGAAGCGGCCGGCGTGCAGATGGTCACGGTCCATGGACGCACGCGGCAGCAATTTTACAAGGACAAGGCCGACTGGTCGGCTGTTGCGCGCGTCAAGGACGCCGTTTCTATACCGCTTGTGGTCAATGGCGATATCCAGACCCCGCAGCAGGCGCGCGAGGCCTTGCGGCTTTCGGGCGCAGACGGCGTGATGGTGGGGCGCGCGTCTCAGGGGCGGCCCTGGCTGCCCGGAGCGATTGCGGATGTGCTGTGTGACGGCGCAGCCTTCAAGGAGCCCTCATTGAGGGTGGGAGCGGACGCCCTCTGTCAGGCTTTGGCGGACAGTGTAACGCTCTACGGCGAACATCTGGGCGTGCGCACAATGCGCAAACACTTCGCCAGCTTCGTGGACTGGGCGATCCCTGAACCGGAGGCGGCGCGTGAATGGCGCGGGCGACTGTGCCGTGCTCAGAACCGGCTCGAAGCGGAGGCTGCGCTGATGGCGTTCGCCTCCAGTGCGCAAGAGAGCGCAGCGTGAGCGGGACGACGACGTCATTCTCGGAGCGGGCGGCCGAAGCCGCGCCGGTGGCGCTCATTCTTCTTGATGATGCCGGTGAAATCATCTTCGCCAACCTGCGGGCGGAAACCCTGTTCGGGCAATCACGCAAACGTCTCCTGGGAAAGCGGCTGGACGAGGCCGGCCCGGTTGGTCAGGCGGCGTCGGAACTGGCGCGCCGGGCGCTTGAGGAAAGCCGTTCGGTCTATGCGCATGACCTGCCTGTAGGTGTCGAGGACCGCGCCCTGCGCATATCCGTGGATGCGTCTCCGGATGAGAGCGGTGTGTGCGTCTGTTTGCGCCCCTGGCCGGAATCGGGCGGCGGGGCGCGCAGTGAGATTGCGGCGAATGCTGCGGCCGGGTTCGGCATGCTGCTCTCACACGAACTCAAGAATCCTATGGCCGGCGCCCGGGGCGCGGCGCAGCTGATTGCGCAAGGTGAGGATGAGGAGAGCCGGGAGCTGGCCGGGCTGATCATCACCGAGCTTGATCGGGCGCGGCGCATTGCGGAACGCTGGAGTCGGGTTGGCGATATCGGCCCGCCGCGTCTGGGGCGCGTCAATCTTCACGCGCTCGTGCGTGAAGCGGTGCGTTCGGCCCGGGCCTCGGCGGCCCCTGAAGTGGTCTGGCTGGAATATTTTGACCCCTCCCTGCCGGATGCGCGCGCTGACCGGGACCTGGTGTCCCAGGCTGTGCTCAATCTTCTGATCAATGCCGGAGAGGCCGCCAGCCAGGGCGGCGGGCGCGTCAAGGTCTACACACGCTATCGCCAGCCGCGTCCTGGCGGTCCCGCGCCGGACGCCAGACTCGAGATCGCAATCGAGGATGACGGCCCGGGGGTGGACGATGCGTTGCGAGACGCGATTTTCAATCCTTTCGTCACAGGCAAGCCCGCAGGCGAAGGGCTGGGGCTCGCGCTTGTCAGCCGGGTGGCGGATCTTCTCAATGGCGGGGTCGAGTTTGATACGCGTCCAGGACGGACCGTGTTTCACTTCTATCTGCCCATAGAGCGTAAGGACGGCTGATGGCCCACCGGGTCCTGATACTTGAAGATGATGAATCCCTGCGGCTGGTGATCGCAAAAGCCTTGTCGCGGGCCGGATTTGAAGTGCGTGCGACCGCCTCGACTGACGCAGCGCTAGAGCGCTTGGTCCGACGGGAAGTGGATGTGCTGCTGGCGGATGTCCTGCTCGGCCGCGAGAGTTTCCTGGATCGACTGGACGAGGTCACGCGTGTGCGCCCCGATATCCCGGTGATCATCATGAGCGCCCAGACCACGGCGCGCACCGCCATCGAGGCCGGCAAGGCAGGCGTCTTCGAATATCTGCCAAAGCCATTTGATCTTAATGATATGGTGGCGGTTATTAAACGTTCGCTAGAGGATGTGGGGCCGTCCCTCCCGTCATCCGCCGCTCCCGGTTTCGGCGGTCTTGTCGGACGCTCGCCCGCCATGCAGGAAGCTTTTCGCGCTCTGGGGCGACTGGCGCGCACGGCCTCTCCGGTCCTGTTTACAGGACCCGAGGGAAGCGGTCGGGCGCATTGCGCCCGTGTGCTCGTTTCCGAGACAGGCGTGGTCGGCCCTGTGATTGAAGCCGGTCCGGCCCGCATGCGGCGTGAGGGCGCGGGCTTGCTGGAAACGGCGGCGGGGGGCGCGCTCGTCCTTCGCCGCGCCGACGCCTGGGATGATGAAACTCAGGACTGGGTTCAGGAAGCCCTTGAGAATCCAAGGGGGGATTCACCGAGGATCCTTGCCACAGCCACGCCTGAAATCGCCCGGCACATGCGGCCAGCCTTGCTGTCTCATCTGGCGATCGGTCGTGTCCAGCTGCCCCCGCTCAGGGAACGTGGAGAAGACCGGGCGCTTCTGTTTGCGCATTTTCTGGCTGAACAATCGCCGGCGCGCGAAATGGATGAAGAAGTCCGTCAATACATCAATGCGCAAGTCTGGGCGGATGAGGTTCTGGGGATGAAACGCGTTGCGCTTCATCTCAGCATGCAAGGCGCGCGCGGGCCCTTGCGCGTCGCCGAGATCGAAGCCGCGATCCAGGAATTCTCGGGACGTGATCCCGCCGCTGACCTGACGGAGGCGGCGGCGCGATTCTTCGGCGCGAGTCTGGCGCAGGGAGAGACCGAAATCAGCGAGAAGGCGCAATTGGCCGTGGATCGCGGATTGTTCGCCGCGGCCCTCGACGCCACTCAGGGTGTCAGGCAGGACGCAGCCAAGCTGTTGGGCCTAAACAGAAACACGCTGACACGGCGCCTGGCGGCGCTGGAATCCGACGCGCATGAGGCCTAGAAGTCACACCCGTTGAATTTCCGTCACATCTGGGCCAATCTGTTCGCCGAGGGGATGTGAGGAGACGCGCAGCTTGCCGAGGTTTGCGGGCAATCCAGCTTGGAGACAATCGACGCTGTTCCTGCTTGGCTTCGCAATCGCGACGCTGGGCGTGGTTCTGCTCGGCCTCCTCGCCGTTTTCAATGAAGGCCGGTTCGGGCCGGGGGGATGGGGATTCATCACCCTCATGGCTCTGATCGCGGCGCTTCTCGGCGTGCTGGCGATCGCCGTCTATTTGCGGGTCATGGAGCAGTTGCGCGGCGCCAAGAACGGCGCTTCCGCGACCCCGCGACTGCAGGTGCGCTTCATCACCCTGTTCGCCGTTGCGGCTGTGGTGCCGGCCGTTCTCATGGCGGGATTTCAGGCGCTTGTGCTCAATCGGGGTGTGGAATTCTGGTTTGCCGAGCGGATCAACACCCTGGTCGAGACCACGGCGGATCTGGGCAATGAATGGCCTCAGGTCGCATTGCAGGGCACGGGTTCGCACATGCGGGGCATGCGGCAGGACCTGTCCTATCCCGATGCCGTGCAATCACTGCAGGACCAAAGGATCCGCTACAATGAGTATCTGACCACGCAGGCGCGCGTGCGCAACCTGCCGGTCGTCTATGTCATCGACTCCCAGGCGACGATCCTGGCGCGAAGCGAGGAAGCGCCTGACACCCCGCCGTTCAGCGCGCCTTCCCAGCAGATGCTGGAAATCGCCAATGAAGGCGATATCAGCGTTTCCGCGCCTGTCCTGCGAGAGGATGGTCCGGATTATGTCCGCCTTCTGCTGCGCATGTCCGAGTATGATGACGCCTATCTCTACTCGCTGGTCTATGTGGATTTCTCCCTTCTGGTCGCTGCGCAGGAAGCCACCCATTCCTTCCGGGATGCGGTCGCCAGCGAGCAGCAGATGCGCATCAGCTTCTTCTTCGTCTATGCGCTGGCTGCGCTTCTGGTCTTCCTGGGCGCGGTCTGGCTGGCGCTCAGCGCGGCCGCGCAGGTGGTTTCGCCGGTCAGTCGTCTGGTGGCGGCGGCCGAGCTGGTGCGTCGTGGCGAATTGAGCGCCCGGGTTCAGGTGGCGCGCGACAATGACGAGATCGCGGCTCTGAGCCGCGCCTTCAACCGGATGACGCGTCAGCTGGAAAGCCAGCGGAGCGCCCTGCTGGAGGCGAACGCGGAATCCGAACGCCGTCGCGCCTTCATCGAGGCGGTGCTGACCGGGGTCAGCGCCGGCGTCATCGGTCTCGAGCCGGACGGCCGGATATCGCTGGTGAACCGCTCGGCCTCCCAGCTTCTGGGGCGTGAGCCTTCGGTCCTGGTCGGAGAAATGATTGATCAGGTCCTGCCTGTCTTCGCCGAGGTGTTCCTCGCCGTCCACCGTCGCCCGGACGAGATCGCCGAGCGTCAGCTGGATATCACGGAAGAGGGCGTCTCGACGGTCAATCTCAGTGTCCGGGCCGCCCAGGATGACGATGGCGGCGTGGTGATCACCTTTGACGATGTCTCCCGCCTGGTCGCGGCCCAGCGCAGCGCCGCCTGGCGCGATGTCGCGCGCCGCATTGCTCACGAGATCAAGAACCCGCTCACGCCGATCCAGCTCTCGGCGGAGCGCTTGAAGCGTCGTTATCGCAAGCAGATCGACGAAGAGGGCCTTGAGACATTCGACAAGTGCGTCGACACCATCGTGCGTCAGGTCAGCGATATTGGCCGGATGGTGGACGAGTTCTCGGCCTTTGCCCGCATGCCCGCGCCGAAGATGGAAGTTTCCGACCTTGTGGACATCGCCAATTCCTGCGTGTTCGCCCAGCGGGTGGCGTCGCCGGATCTGCAGGTGCTGCTGACCATTCAGGGCGGACCGATCACCATCGAGTGCGATTCCCGACTGGTGGGACAGGCGCTCGCCAATGTGCTCAAGAACGCCGCTGAAAGCGTTTCGGCGCGCATGGAGGAGGACGGCTCGAAGGCGGGCGGCCGGATCGCCGTCTCCGTGGGCGCGGACTCCAGCCAGGCGATCATTGAGATCAACGATAACGGCCTGGGCTGGCCTGTGCATGACCGGGCCCGGCTGACGGAACCCTATATGACCACGCGCGCAAAGGGGACGGGTCTCGGTCTCGCCATTGTGCGGCGGATCATGGAAGACCATGGCGGTCGACTGGAGCTCGACGATCGTCCCGATCTGGAGCGCGGCGCCGTCGTGCGGTTGGTCTTTCCCTTGCTTGAACCCGAGACGGACGCGCCGGACAATCCGGCGCAGGCGGAGGCTTGAACGCAATGTCGCTCGACATCCTGATTGTTGATGATGAAGCCGATATCCGGGAGCTCATCGGCGGACTTCTTGAAGATGAAGGCTATGAGCCGCGTTATGCGGGCGATTCAGACACGGCGCTCGAGGCGGTGCGGCATCGCAAACCCGCTTTGGCGGTTCTGGATGTCTGGCTTCAGGGCAGCCGACTGGATGGAATTGAGCTTCTCACCGAGATCAAGCGCGTGGCGCCGGACCTTCCGGTCGTGGTGATTTCTGGGCACGGCACGATTGAAACTGCGGTTGCTGCGATCCGCAAAGGGGCTTACGACTTTATCGAAAAGCCGTTTAAGTCCGATAAGTTGCTCCTGACTGTTGAGAGGGCGCTTGAAGCCAGCCGCTTGCGTCGCGAGAATGCCGAGTTGCGCGCCAAGTCTGAAATCCACAACGATCTGATCGGAGAATCCGCCGCTGCGGTTCAATTGCGTCAGACCGTGGATCGGGTGGCGCCGACCAATTCCCGTGTCCTCATCTCCGGGCCTTCGGGATCCGGCAAGGAACTGATCGCCCGTCTCATCCATGCCCAGTCCGGCCGGTCAGACGGACCGTTCGTTCCGGTCTCCGCCGCCATGATGTCGCCAGAGCGCGTCGAGGCCGAATTGTTCGGCGCCGAGACCGAGAGCGGCGTGGACCGGGTGGGGCTGCTCGAACAGGCCCATGGCGGGACGCTTTTCCTAGATGAAGTGGGCGACATGCCCGTGGCGACCCAGGCCAAGCTCCTGCGCATGCTGGTCGAGCAACGGTTTCGTCGGATTGGCGGCGCTCAGGATGTGCAGGTGAATGTCCGCGTCCTGTCCTCCACAGCCCGGGACCTGCAGGGCATGATCTCTCAGGGATTGTTCCGCGAGGATCTCTATCACCGTCTCGCGGTCGTTCCGCTGGACGTTCCGTCGCTCTCTCAGCGGCGCGAGGATATCCCGCTGCTCGTCAATCACTTCCTCGAGCGCCTGACCGCCATGTCCGGTCTGCCCATGCGACGGATCGGAGATGACGCCATGGCGGCGCTTCAGGCGCATGACTGGCCGGGCAATGTCCGACAGCTGCGCAATAATGTTGAGCGCCTGCTGATCCTGGCGACCGGATCTCCGGATGAGCCGGTGACCCTGGACTCGCTGCCGTCCGAAGTCGCAGGGCGTTCGGCCAGCACCGAGACCGGGCTGGATGCAGAGCGCATGATCGCCTTGCCCTTGCGGGATGCGCGTGAGAATTTCGAACGGGAATATCTCAAGGCCCAGATCAACCGGTTCGGGGGCAATATCTCGCGTACGGCCAATTTTATCGGCATGGAGCGTTCCGCGCTTCACCGGAAACTCAAAACCCTTGGCGTCGGCAGCCTGAACCGCAAGGGCGATGACATCGATACAGAGGACGCCGGCTAGGCCCGGCTGAAATCATCCTATGAAAGCTGTTGTGTGCGGGGCAGGGCGTGTGGGTTACGGCATCGCCCGGGAGCTCGCCTCTGAAGGCAACGCGGTGACGGTCGTGGACTGGTCGCGCGAGCTCATCGACAAGGTGACCACCGATCTCGATGTGCGCGGCGTGGTGGGGCATGGCTCCCATCCGGACGTTCTGGATCGAGCGGGGATCCGGGACGCGGACCTTCTTGTGGCCGTGACCTATTCGGATGAGACCAACATGGTCGCGTGTCAGGTCGCCCACTCGCTCTTCAATACGCCCACGCGCATCGCCCGGGTCCGCGCCCAGAGCTATCTCGACAAACGCTGGGGAGATCTTTTCTCTTCAGGCGCGCTCCCCATCGATGTGACGATCTCGCCCGAGCTTGAAGTGAGCCGTTCGATCCTCCAGCGACTGGAGACGCCCGGCGCCTTTGCCACCGCTCCCTTCGCCAATAGTCGGGTGCAGGTGCTCGGTCTGAGGGTGGATGAGCAGTCTCCGGTCGCCGCGAGCACCCGTGCGCAGATGGCCGAGTTGTTCCCTGATCTCGGTTTCGACATTGTGGGCGTGCAGCGCGACCAGACCCTGTTCATCCCCCAGGACGATGATCCGCTCATGCCGGGAGATGATATCTATGTCAGCTTGGCGGCGGGTCATGTGAAGCGGGCTCTGGACGTGTTTGGCCGCTCGGCGCCGCGCGCCCGACGTGTCGTGATCATCGGCGCGGGCAATATCGGGCTTTACGTCGCCAAGGCTCTGGAACGCGTTGGCGGCGTGCGTGTGCGTCTGATTGAGAGCGACAAGGCCCAGGCCGAGCATGCGGCGGACGCCCTGCGGCGGACCGTGGTTCTGCACGGGGATGGTCTGGACCGGGACGTGCTGCGTGAAGCCGGGGTCGAGGACGCTGAACTGGCGCTCTGCCTGACCAATGATGACAAGGTCAATCTGCTCAGCGGCGTAATGGCCAAGAAAGAGGGCGCAGCGCGGTCTCTCTGCCTTGTGAACAATCAGGCTTTCCATCCGGTTCAGGAAGCGCTGGATGTGGATGTCATGATCGACCCGCGGGCCGTGACGGTCTCCACAATTCTCCAGCATATCAGGCGGGGTCGCATTACCGGCCTGCAGACCATGGGCGACGGCATGGCTGAAGCGCTCGAGGGCGTGACGCTGTCCACATCCCCGCTTGTGGGGCAGAACCTGAGCACGCTCGAACCGCCAGAAGGCGTCGCGATCTGCGCCATGGTGCGTGGGGAGCATGTCTATTTCCGAGGCGATTCGGTGGTCATCCAGGAAAATGACCGGGTCATTTTCTTTGCGCTGAAGGCCTCGGTGCCCAAGGTCGAACAGCTGTTCCGCGTCAGTCTCGAGTACTTCTAGACCCATGAAGTGGTCGCCCCGGTTCTTTCGGGCCCTGGCCTGGTGCGCTCTGTTCATTAGTGCGGCGGCCGCCCCTTTCATTCTGTTCGCAGGGCTGGAAGGTCGGGCCGACATTGCACGCGGTTTCACGGTCACGGTGGTGCTGGGGGTTTTCCTGGGCGGGGTCACGCTGGCGGGGACGCGCAAGGTGCACAGCCCGGCCGGAGCGAGTGCGGCCCTGCGTCTCGCCCTGTTTGGCTGGTTGCTGTCGCCGCTGCTGGCGGCGCCGCCCCTTGTCGCGGCGACGGGTTCCTTGCCTCGCGGCGTGTTCGAGGCCTTCTCGGCGCTGACGACCACTGGCGCAATCACGCTGAGCCCGGAAGCGGCTGGCGTGTCCATTACCTTGTGGCGCTGCGTGCTGGCCTGGCTGGGCGGTCTTGGAAGTCTGGTTCTGGCGGCGACCGTCTTTGCGGCGCTGGACCGACGCGGCGTGGGCTTGCGACGAACCTATCTGCTGACCGTGGAGCACGCCGATCTCTTCACCAATTTCGGACGGGCGCTGCGTCGGTTCGGCGCGATCTATATGGGCCTGACGCTGACAGGGTTCATGCTGCTGCTGCTGCTGGGCACGCCGCCCTATGACAGCCTGTGCCTGGCCTTGTCGGGGCTTGCGACTGCGGGCCTGACGCCGCGGTCCGAAGCGCTTGATTTGTGGATGTCGCCCCTGGCCCAGTGCGTCTTGGCTTTGATCTGCCTGTCTGGCGCCTGGAACATGGCGGTGCAGTATGATCTCGCATCCCGCAGGCGCATCAGCCGGGGGAGCGGGGAGTTGCGCGCCATCCTAGTGCTCGGGCTCGGCGCGGCGCTCTATCTGGCGGTGAGCGGTCACCCGGGGCAGGCGCTTTCCGGGGCGCTCGACATGGTGTTCGCCGTGACCACAGCCGGGTTCCAGACCCAGGCCGCACCGGTTCTGCCCCTGACCCTGCTTGTGCTGATCGCCATGGCGGGCGGGTCGACGATTTCCACCTCCCGCGGCATCAAGATGCCGCGCCTCCTGCTCCTG